>CAZKMQ010000001.1:0-46532 GCA_964554065.1 uncultured Gammaproteobacteria bacterium
CGTCAGGAACTATTCAATAATATTGGAGTATGGTTGTCGCGCCGTGGTTCATTGGAACTGTATTGTTTGTATTGGGGGTTAGTATTGGCAGCTTTTTGCATGTGGTTGTTTGGCGCACTCAGCATAATTTCTCTATTGTTTCATCGCGTTCTAGGTGTGATTCTTGTGGTCATACTCTTTCGTGGTACGAGCTGATTCCACTAGTTAGTTATTTTGTTTGTCGTCGCAAGTGCCGTCATTGCAAAAATAAATTATCATCTGCCTTTTTTTGGGTGGAGCTAGTCACTGGAGTGGCATTCGTTCTTATTTATATTTATAACATCCAAGTACTTGGATGTAACGAGTTATCAAGTGCATGTGGTGCGGTGTTTGTCCGCCACATTGTTTTTTTCTGTATGTTGCTGGTCTTGTTTCTTTCGGATTTATGGTACCAAACCTTGCCCGATATGTTTACAGTTCCGTTTATTTTAGTTCTGATCTTCGGTGTACTTGTGAGTCATTCATCAGAAATGGTCTCAGCGCTAATTGGTATGGTGGTTGGTGCCGGAATCTTCCTTTTACAATATCTTATTAGTCGCGGTAAATGGATTGGATCTGGGGATATATTTCTTGGAGCTATAATGGGATTGATGCTTGGATGGCCTGAGGTGATAGTTGCTATTGGCCTAGCGTATATTGCTGGTGCTGCAGTTGCAGTTGGATTACTTATGGGAAAAAAGAAAAAGCGTGATGATGCGATTGCATTTGGTACATTTTTGACAACAGCAACATTTGCCATGCTGTTCTATAGTGATCAAATAATGCATTGGTTTGGTTTGTAAATTATGAATAAAGCAGCAGCAAAAAAACGCGCTACTAAATTGCAAGAAACTATTGATGATTTGCGTCATAGGTATCATGTACTTGATGATCCAAAAGTTACTGATGAAGTTTATGATTCTCTTACTAAAGAATTGCGTGTTCTTGAGGAGAAATTTCCTGAATTAAAAACTGTCCATTCTCCAACGCAGAGGATTGGGGGAGCGGCACTTGATAAGTTTGAAAAAGTAAAACATGTAGTTGCTCAGTGGTCATTTAATGATGCCTTTACTGAGCAGGAAATTCAGGATTGGGATGTGCGTGTTAAGAAAATGCTAAGTAAAAAACTTAATCGCGATGTTGCTGATGTAGAATATGTATGTGAGTTGAAAATCGATGGGTTGCATATTGTATTGACCTATGAAAATGGCATTCTTGTATCTGCTGCTACGCGCGGTGATGGGAAAGTGGGTGAGAATGTTACGCACAATATTAAAACCATACACAGCATTCCTCTTAAGCTCAAAAAACCAGTGGATGTTATTGTTGAAGGAGAGGTGTGGCTACCTGTTCATCAACTAGAGCGAATTAACAAAGAGCGTCAATCCGAGAATAAGTCATTATTTGCTAATCCTCGCAATGCTGCAGCTGGAGCTATCCGTCAACTTGATCCTAAGGTTGCTGCCGCGCGTAAGCTTGATGCATTTATTTATGATATTAGTGGGGGAGCACTGCAACCAGAAACACAGAATGCTGAGCTTGATTTGCTTGGTGAGCTTGGGTTCAAGGTAAATAGTGATCATAAAGTTTTTGCAAAAATCAGCGACGTGATTGCGTTCTGGAAAAAGTGGGAACCAAAGCGTCAGTCCAAAGAATATTGGATTGATGGTGTTGTGGTTAAAGTAAATCAAGTTGAATATCAGAAGGAACTTGGTTTCACTGGCAAGGCGCCGCGATGGTCACTTGCTATAAAATTCGCAGCTGAGAAGGCAACAACAGTTCTTAAGCAAGTCCATTGGCAAGTTGGAAGAACCGGAGCGGTTACACCGGTTGCAACATTTGAGCCAGTGCAAGTAGCTGGTACAACGGTGACCCATGCTACGTTACATAATTCAGACGAGATAAAGCGGCTCGGCGTGCGCATAGGTGATACAGTTGTGATTGAAAAGGCTGGAGATATTATTCCAAAGGTGATTGAAGTAATAGCCAAGTTGCGCACAGGCAAAGAGAATAAGATTGTTGAGCCAAAGCAATGCCCAATGTGTAATTCAGCGCTCTCGCGCCGCGAAGGTGAAGTCGCTCTGTATTGCATAAACAAGAAGTGCTTTGCGCAAAACGCTGCACGACTTATTCATTTTGCTGGGAAAAAGGGTTATGACATAGAAGGATTGGGTGAGAAAATTGTAATTCAGCTTATGGAGGAGGGGTTGGTGGCAGAGCCGGCGGACTTTTTTACATTAACTGTTGGTGATATTTTGCCACTTGAGAGGTTTGCACAAAAGTCTGCAGAGAATCTGATTGAGGCTATTGCTGCTAAGAAGCAGATTAGTTTTGCGCGATTTATTAATGCGCTCGGTATACGGTATGTTGGTGAGGAAACTGCGCATCTTCTAGCTGAGCGGTTTGATTCAGTTGAAGGTTTGCGCAATGTGACAGAGCAGCAGCTTATAACAATTGATGGTATTGGTGAAAAAGTTGCCGCCGGGCTTGTGGATTATTTTGCTAGTTATGATGCAGTGATCGATGGGCTATTGGCTGTTGGTATAATTCCTTTTAAGGAGAAGGTAAGATTAAGCAAGTTGACAGGTAAAACCATTGTATTTACTGGATCACTACAGACAATGACGCGAGACGAAGCAAAAGAATTTGCTCGTTCGCGCGGTGCGCATATAGGTGATAGTGTGAGTAGCAACACAGATTACCTTGTGGCAGGAGACAAGGCTGGTTCTAAATTAAAAAAAGCACAGAAGTTGGGTGTGAAGGTTTATAATGAAGATGAGTTTTTGAAGATTATAAAAAATTAAAAACTTGCACCCAGTGAGAATACAAGTTTTAGCAGTGGATAAACGGCATTAGTTGTTTGCCGCGTGCCAGTACTGATGCAGCGATCAATGCTTGCTGTTCACTGTTACAGCGCACCTTGCACATTCCCTGATAGTTGACGCTCACCAACCACTTTCTGGTGAACGGAAGTTGTGGTGGAAAGACATATACAGAACGTGTTCGCTCTGCGTACCATCCAGGGCGTACTTTTGTCCGGTTATCAACCCAAACGAAGTAAACACCAAATACAGTTTTTGTTTTTGCCATAACCCCTCCATGTGGTATAGAATAGCGTATGTGGAGATTTTTTGCTACACTATGGCTATGAAGTTGACCAAAGAAGATATTGCAAAAATTGCAAAATTAGCAAGATTGTCATTGACTGATGAAGAGGCTGCCAGATATCAGGAGCAGTTATCTTCTGTTTTGGAATATATGGATGTCTTAAATGAGGCAGATACGTCAAAAGTGGAGATTACATCACAGGTTACTGGTCTTGAAGATGTGTTTCGCGAGGATGTTGTTGATGCATGTAAAGAAGATGAGCGAGATTTGATTATCGGACAATTTCCAGAAAGTAAGGACTTTGGCTTGAAGGTTCCTGCAGTGCTTGAGTAATATGACCATCACAGAACTTTCAGCAAAATTAAAGAATAAGGAGCTCAGTAGTGTTGAGTTAACACAGCAGTATTTGGATGCTGCAAAAAAACATAATGAAACTATTAATGCATACATTACGATTTGCGAAGATGAAGCATTGGCAATGGCTAAGAGCGCGGATGAAATGCTGGCAAGTGGTAATGAGCACGCGCTTACAGGTATTCCACTCGGTGTAAAAGATGCAATCTGTACAAAAGGGATTCGTAGTACTGGGGCAGCAAAGATTCTTGATCAGTATGTACCGCCATATGATGCAACAGTGATTAAAAAAATTAAAGAAAAGGGTGGTGTGATTATTGGAAAGCAGAATTGTGACGCTTTCGGTCATGGTGGTTCAAATGAAAACACACAATATGGTGTTGTGAAAAATCCATGGAACACTGAAAAAGTTCCTGGCGGAAGTAGTGGTGGATCTGCTGCATCTTTAGCAGCTGGTATGTGCGCATACTCAATTGGAGAAGATACCGGTGGTTCAATTCGTCAGCCTGCAGCTTTGTGTGGCGTGACTGGTTTGCGTCCAAGTTATGGTCGCAATTCACGTTATGGAATTATGCCAATGGCATCCTCGCTTGATACGGTTGGGCCAATGGCGAATTCAGTTGAAGATATTGCAACAATAATGGAAGTGATGGCAGGGCAAGATAAGATGGATGCAACGACTGTGGCAGATGCCGTGCCAAATTATATCAATGAGATAAAAAAACCTCTTGAGAAAATGACTATTGGTTTGCCAAAGGAGTATTTTACTGGTGAAACTGATGCTGATGTAAGTAAGGCAATAGATGTTGCAATTGAAGAGTATAAGAAACTAGGGTGTACATTTAAAGAAGTGAGCCTTCCACACACTAAATACGCTGTTGCTACGTATTATATTGTGGTTCCATCAGAAGACAGTAGTAATCTTGCGCGACTGGATGGTATTAGATATGGATCTCGTGGTAAAGGAAAGGATTTGTTCGATGTATATGCTAATGCTCGAGCCGCAGGATTCCCAGATGAGTGTAAGCGTAGAATTATGATTGGAACATATGCACTGTCTGCTGGATATTACGATGCATATTATAAGAAAGCACAGAAAGTGCGTACATTAATCAAAAAAGACTTTGAAGATGCGCTAAAAGATGTTGATGCGCTTATTAAGCCGGTTTCACCAACCACAGCATGGGATATTGGTTCGTTAGTAAACGATCCACTGAAGATGTACATGGCTGATGTGTTTGTTATACCCGGAGCTCTTGCTGGAGTGCCAGGATTAGCTGTGCCCTGTGGAATTGATAGTAGCGGATTGCCGATTGGTTTGCAGATTATTGGACCGCGCATGGCAGAATCGCGTATAATGCAGTTAGGCTATCATTACCAGCAGAATACTGACTGGCATACTAAAAAGCCTTCATTGTAAATTATGCCCAAGAAAAAAATTGACCCATCGTCAGCATATTCATTCACATACGAACATGCTCAGGCGAACTTTCGTGATACCTGGAGAATTTTTCGCATTATGGCGGAGTTTGTTGATGGGTATCAGTTTTTGAATTCATTAAAAAAAGGGGTGACAGTGCTTGGTAGTGCGAGATTGAAGTCTAGTTCAAAGTGGTATAAAGAAGCAGAGAAGTTGGGGCGATTGCTTGCTAAGTCTGGGTATACAACGATTACTGGCGGAGGTCCATCAATAATGGAGGCGGCAAATAAGGGTGCAAGTGAGGCTGGTGGAGAATCTGCAGGTCTTAACATTCAGCTGCCATTTGAGCAGCGAGTGAATCCATATGTGAAAAAGTCAATTGCGTTTTATTACTTTTTTACACGAAAGGTGATGCTTATTTCTCCAGCGCAGGCAACGGTATTTTTTCCTGGAGGGTATGGAACGCTTGATGAGTTCTTTGAAACTTTCGACAACATGGCACTGGGCAAAATCACTGAGTCACCAATTGTATTGATTGGTCGGGATTTTTGGAAACCGATTGTTTCTTTTTTGCAAAAGAAAACACATAGTGAAATTGGCGCTGTATCTGCTGAAACACTTGATCATTTAATTATTGTTGATTCAGCTGAAGAAGCGATGAAATATATTAAAGCATCGCGCTCAAAGAAAAAGACATGCGCTATTGATCCGAACTCTTTTGAATGCAAAGACAGTAATGTGAACTGGAGAATCTTTCGTATCATGGCAGAGCTTGTGGAAGGGTTCGAGTTCCTTACAAAAGTTAAAGATGACGTGACTATTCTAGGCAGTCGCAGTGTGCAAAAAGATTCAAAGTATTATGATGCTGCACAAGAACTTGGGTACCAACTTGCTAAGAAGAAATTCACTGTAGTTAGTGGAGGTGCTGGCGGTATTATGGAAGCGGCAAGTAGTGGAGCACAAAAGGGCGGTGGCAAATCAATTGGCATTACGCACAAATTCGATGATAAAGAAATGCTAAATAGTTATGTAAGCAGAAGTATTGGGTTTAATTTTCCATTTGTACGAAAGGTGATTCTAACTGCACCTTCAAAGTTGTTTGTGGTATTTCCTGGTGGGCTTGGCACACTGCATGAGTTATTTGAGATTTTGACATTAGAGCAAACTGATAAGATGGGGCCAGTGCCAATTGTGCTATTTGGTTCAGATTACTGGGGACCGCTCGTGGATACAATACGCACTAAGCTGGCACGGCAGTACAAGACTATAGCTCCTGCTGATGTTGATAGATTCCATGTAGTAGACAGTGTTGCTGATGTAATGAAGCTCGCAAAGAAGCGATGATACCGAATTTTTCGTGGACAGTAATACAGCTTGGACCAATTCCCATTCAAGTATGGGGATTGTGTGTTGCTATTGGTGTGCTTGTTGGATTGTGGCTCGGTGCGCGTGAGGCAGTGAGGCGTGGTGTTAAAAAAGAATTATTTTGGGACAGTAGCTTGTGGATCGTTGTTGCTGGGTTTATTGGGGCACGGTTATCGCATGTGTTGTTTTACGAGCCGGCATTCTTTGTGAAAAACCCATTGGAGATTTTAATGGTGTGGCATGGGGGAATGAGCAGTCTTGGTGGTTTTTTGGGTGCAGCAATATTTGGTGTCTGGTATTTGCGGCGCAAAAAAATTAATATTTGGAAATATGCTGATGCAGCTGCATTTGGTTTGCCAATCGGATGGATGATAGGGCGCATTGGGTGTTTTTTGATTCATGATCATCCTGGAACATTAACAGACTTTGCTTTGGCAGTTCGCGAACCAGGTGTATTAGGTGAAGAAGGTTTTGGTCGTCATGATCTTGGGCTGTACGATGCTATTTTGGCAGGAATTATAGCGCTCGCGGTGCTCGCGCTTCGTAAAAAGAAAAAATTCGACGGGTATTTTATTTTGTTAATAGCCGGCCTGTATGCTGTACCGCGGTTTTTCCTAGATTATTTGCGTGCAAGTGACCTCAGTGGCAGTGACGCACGATATGCCGGGCTAACACCAGCGCAATATGCTTCAGTTATTGCATTGGTCTTTGTACTTTATATGTGGTATAAGAAAAGAAAGTAACAATTATAATTTTATGAAAAAGAAAACATCAGAACCAAGAGAGAGGGTTGAGCCTGGCAAGGAGACAGTGGATAGTTCTGTTTTGGAACAGTACGAGAAGATTATTAATGGGCATAGTGGGTACAAAGACCCTGGTTCTAAAGCGAGAAGTTTGGGGGATGCAGCTTCACTGATTGAGCGCGCTGCAAAAGGTGAATCTACGGTAGAATTCGAGAATTGGTACTATGAAACTTTCACAACTGAACAACTAAGCTCTTTAGTTCAGTTGTTGAAAAAAGAACAAGAAGTCTTATTAAACCAGGCTGATGCTATTGAGGTTGCTGAAAATAAGAAAAAAAAGGAAAGAATAGAAAGTGAGTGGGAAGTTCATAAAGATGAGTATGATGATGAGCAGCAGTGGGAAGGACAGCCTCATACTGATTATTTTGGAGAGAGAAAATGGATTAAGACCTATGGATTTCAATATGGAGATACTGTTGTTCTTTCTTCTGATCATGCTCCTGATAATGATGGCACATGGAAGATTGCTGGTTTTGGATATGGAGGCACAAGCACAACTGTACTTATGTTCCGTGAGGAGAAGTACTCAGAATACATGGCTGCTAGTGATGCCTATCATGCTGACAAGACCAAAGAGAATCGTGACTTACTTTATAAGTTTGAAGCAAAGAAATTTCCAATGGAACTTCTTGAAGATGCAACTAAGAAGTAATTAGTGTATCAGGAGAGGTGGCTGAGTGGTTTAAGGCGCCGCCTTGGAAAGGCGGTGGGGTTCACGCCCTCGCAGGTTCAAATCCTGTCCTCTCCGCTAAAAAAAAGAAGCCAGCACATTCGGTGGGTTGAGGATGTTGGCTTCCTATTGGGGTTGGAGATTTGTAGGAGCTTGAGGTGAACTTCACTACAATGTATCGCTTATTCTTGGGTATGCGACTTACGCACCGTCTTGAGGAGGGTCAAGCGCGGGCGCATTGCATGTCGATTCACCAAGATTCACCTTTTTTCAAACAATTACATTCCTGCGAGCATTTCCCATATGCCTACTTTCACGTCGCAATGACGAACAGGATTTGATAGTGTTTTCTCTCCAAAAAACACTATCTGCACTCTTAAGCGAACGAGTGCAAGGGACTGATTTGTGCGTATACTATATATACCGCGTAATAATTTGTCAACCTCTGGAGCTAGAAAAGTCCTTCTCCTGCGTTTTTGTAGTAAAATTCTAGTGGCAGACTATTTGTTTCAAAAAATCCTAATTCAAGACTTGTGGTAGGTCCGGCAACAACAATCCACTCGTTGGATTGTTTTTTTAGATACACTCGAGCAGGATCTGTGACTGTATCATCAGCGTGCACTGTGGTTTCTGCATAGGCAACTCCACTTTTGTCTTCAAATTGTGAAGTTAGGTATACAAGTGGTTGCTTCACAGAAGAGTTTGCGATTACATGCTTACGAGTTATTGCGACAATAGCACCACTCTCATCCATGCCATCGCGCTGGAAAATTATTCGCTTTGGTATAGAATACAGTCCATCGTATGTTGTGTGTGTTGTTTCCATGAGTAGTGTGCCATCGTCTTGGTGAGTAAAAGTTGCATTGCCGCTATCGTCGCGATCACCAACCCAATCAATTCTAAGGTTATTATTGTTAATTCTGACTGAGTTGTTTTCAGTTAGTTGCACCTCATCAATATAAAGTAGGTTGCCGTTTTTGATACGAACTGATGTGATTGATCCGGTTATTTTGTCTTTGTCATCATTTAAAAAATTGAGCGTTAGCGAGTCGATCTCAGTTCCGTCATTTAATGACAGTTCTGCTATCCATTTTCCAGAAAACACTTCTTCAGCTGTGGTAGGGCTTTTTGTTGGTATGGTTTCGTTTTGAGTTGGTGTGCATCCAGCACCAAAAAGCAAAAGCAGTGCAGAAATTCCGAAGATGAATTTATTCATATAGTTTGATTAATCAATGATTCTATCGTATCATGGAGCTACATTAACAATCAATTATGAAACATTCACATAAACAAGCTATGCACTGGCTTTCTTTTCTTGCCGTGCTCGTTGTTATAGTTGGCGGCCTTATTTATTTGGGACAGCCAGCATCAGAAGAAGAAATTGCCTCTGAAGTATCCGCAGTTGTTGAGCAAGATAATGTAAAAGGAAGCAAAGATGCACCAATAACACTCATTGAATATAGTGATTTTCAGTGCCCAGCATGTGCTAGTGTTGCGCCGTTTTTGAGTCAGTTAAATGAGGAGATGCCAGACAAGGTTCAAATTGTGTATAGGCATTTTCCATTGCGACAGATTCACCCGTTCGCACAGCTAGCTGCGCAGGCATCTGAGGCTGCAGCTGATCAGGATAAGTTCTGGGAGTATCATGATAAGCTTTTTGAAAATCAAAATCAGTGGGCAACTGCATCAGTTCCTGAAGAAGTGTTTACTAAGTATGCAGAAGAGCTTGAACTTGATATTGATAAATTCAAGGAAGATTTGAAAGGCAAGAGCGCAAAAAACAAAGTGAATGGAAATTATCTTGAAGCCGGTCGTATTGGGATAAATTCCACACCAACTTTATTTCTCAATGGTAAGAAAATAAGTAATCCTGCAAATTATGCATCGCTTAAAGCGCTTGTGGAACTTGCCCAGTAAACCACTGCCAAGATGGCTTGTCTGGTTAATTTTTGGTATCGCCCTTGTTGGTTTTATTGATGCAAGTTATTTAACAGTGCATCATTACCAAGGTGCTCAAGTGCTGTGTGCTGTAATTGAGGGGTGTAACAGTGTGCTTGGCAGTAAATGGGCGGAAATGATACCAGGCGTGCCAACTGCACTACTTGGTGCGTTATTCTATTTGGGTATGGTTCTTGCAGCATTCCAGTCTATAAGTAGTAAGAATAATCAGTGGCTTATGAGATATAGCTGGATGACAATTGTTGGGCTGGTGTTCAGTGGATTTATGGTCTATTTGCAGCTCTATGTGATCCATGCTATTTGTCAGTACTGCATGTTGTCGGCACTTACCTCGACTATTTTGTTTATATTAGGTATGGTGGTGCTAAGTCTCACTCGAGAAAAGACCTAAATTATGGATTATATTATCCCAGAACACATTCAAAAGAACGCCAAGGTTCTGATGCAGCGCTCAGGTTACCATGAGTTTATCGATCCAAACACTGGTAAGGTTAGTTATATTCGTCGGCTGGGTGCAGAGTTCTATCCTAGATTTCATGTCTATATAAAAGAAACTGAAGATGATCGTACTATTGCGCTTCATCTTGACCAAAAGCATGTTTCGTACGAAGGGCAGAAAATGCATGGCGGAGAGTATGATGGGCCAGTGGTTGAAGAGGAGATCGAGCGGCTTAAAGTTGCTATTGAAAAAGAGGTTCTTATTGGGCTTTCTGATAATACACCTGCGCGTAATAGTGACTCCGGCGGAATTTTGACACAAAGTGGACCGAAAAGCCTGCGTGATAAGTTAGGCATATAGTATGGAGTATTTTCTTGCACCTTTTAATGGGCTTGCGTTTTTAAAAAAGCATAAATCATTGTGGCGTTACGCAGCTTGGCCTTTGGGTATAACAGTTGTTGTGTACTTACTGTCATTTCAATTTGTATTTGGTTGGGTTCGCGATGTGATTAATGGTTTTTTGGGAGCAGGAGGAATACTTGCGCTAATCCTGCTGCTTGTGGTTACTGTTGGATTAATTATTATTTCCTTCTATATCTTTGTTCTATTTTTAAATATTATAGCCGGACCATTTAATGAAGTATTGTCTGAACAGGTTGAGAAAATTATTAAGCCTGATAAGAAGCATGAGGGCAAGTTCAATATCAAGAATGTTGTGAAAAGCTACATACGCACTGTTCCTTCTGAAATTGCGCGACTGGGGATTTTTGGCTTGTTATCTGTAACGGTTTTTTTTGGAACGATATTTAGTGCTGGTTTATTGTTTTCATTGATTAGTGGAGCTTTGGCTATATTTTTCCTGGTGTATGAATTTGTAGATTATATTTTGGCGCGGTATGAATGGGGGTTTTTTACCAAAATTCAGTTTATCTTCCATAATCTAGTGCCGTTTGGATTGTATGGGCTTGGATTGTGGGTATTCTTAATGATTCCGGTTCTTAATTTGTTATTTATTCCTGTAGCAGTGGTAAGTGGTACGCAGGTGGCCTTGCAGTTATATAACAAAAAGAGGTAGGGTGAACACATGAACGATACAAATGCAATAAAAGACCGCATTGATGTGGTTGATTTTTTAAGCGAATATATTCAGTTGAAGCAGGCTGGAGCTAATTGGAAGGCGCGATGTCCGTTTCACAATGAGAAATCTCCATCATTTATGGCCAGTCGCGAGAAGCAAATCTGGCATTGTTTTGGTTGTGGTGAGGGTGGGGATATCTTTTCTTTTTTGCAAAAAATTGAAGGGGTGGAGTTTGTTGAAGCTTTAACAATATTAGCTGAGCGCGCTGGTGTTGCGATTGAAGTCCGCGGCTCATCTGGACCGGATAAAGATACTAAGACCAGGCTGCGTGACATTTTAAAGACCAGCGCGAACTTTTTTCACGCAATTCTTGAAAGTTCTGAGGCTTCAGCGCAGGCGCGTGAGTATTTGGAGCGTCGCGGTGTAAATAAAGAAAGTATTGAAAAATGGATGATCGGTTTTATACCTGAGCAAAGTTGGAGTGCGCTGACCGATTTTTTAACAAAGAAAAAGGGTTATGGGGTGGAGGAGTGTGTAGCAGCAGGAGTTACGCGCCGAAGTGATAAAGGGCGGCACTTTGATGGATTTCGCGGTCGGATTATGTTTCCTATTAGTGATGTGCATGGGAGCATTGTTGGTTTTACTGGACGATTGCTTGAGGAAAAGGAAGGGGTGGGGAAGTATGTGAACACGCCCGAGACTGTACTTTTTGATAAGGGGCGTCTTGTTTATGGATTACATTTGGCTAAGCAAGCTGCTAAGCAATCCGGATACTTTGTGGTTGCTGAAGGGCAGATGGATGTAATTGCAGCGCATCAAATTGGGATGAAAAATGTTGTCGCAGCATCAGGAACTGCGCTTACTACTGCTCAAATTCAGCTGCTGAAGCGATATACCCCACAAATACGCATGGCATTTGATAATGACGCAGCAGGAGAGCGCGCAGCTAAGCGTGGCATTGATCTAGCTGTTGAAGCTGGCTTAGATGTGCGTGTAATTGTAATTCCAGATGGTGCAGGGGACGATCCAGATGATTGTATTCAAAAGAATCCAGAGGTTTGGGAAAAGTCTGTTGAAAGCGCTAAGCCAGTTTTTCAATATTATATTGATCGCTATGTAACTGGGGAGGTCCGCCGAGATCCACAAAAGCTAGGACAAGTAAGCACGCTTCTTGCGACTGAACTTGCGCGGGTAAGTGATCCGGTTGTGGCAGATTTTTGGGCACAAAAGATTAGTAGCAGCCTTGGAACCAGCATAGAAAGTGTGAAGAAAAAAGCCTCACAAATGCGTGGAGGAAGGCGCCAACAACCAACACATGAGCAGCAACCAGTATCAGTACCTATTGTCCAGCCTGTGGACAGATTTACGCGCTTGTCTCAATATGCGCTGTGTATTTTTGCTACAAATGAGTCATTGCTTGCTAATCATCATGTAGATCCTTTAGTATTTGTCACTGATGCTGATCGTGCGCTTTACACATTTTTACGGGAAAGGTATACTAATGCTGATGCTCCTGAGGAAACACAACACCGCGAGTATCTCGCAATAATTGAGCTTCTTGCTACAGAGAAGTTATTTGGTTTTACAGATGATAAAATCGAACAAGAATTGCACACTGCGGTGACCGAGCTCAAAAAGCATCAATTGGGACAACAACAAAAGATTCTCATGCTCGAGATCGAGCGTGCCGAGTCTCGCGGGGACCATGCACTCGCCGCAGAGCTAACTCAAAAGTATCAAGATCTCAATTAGTTTTTTATGAGTACAAAGGCGTTGCCGAAGAAAAAGGCACCCAAGAAGAAAAAATCAGCTGCTTCTAAGAAAGCGGTGAAGAAAAAAAAGCCAGTAGCAAAGAAGGTTGCAAAGAAAAAACCTATTAAGAAGAAGGTTGCTACTAGGAAGGTTGTTAAAAAAACTAAAAAGGCGGTTAAAAAGACGGTCAAGCGCGCAGTCAAGGCCAAGAAGAAGCCAACAAAGCGTACACGCCGACCAGTTGTTCCGCCACCAGCAATTCATCATATTGATACCTTGTTTCGCAAGGCAACTACACGTGGGTTTATTACTGAAACCGAGGTGTTGTTTACATTTGGTGAGATAGAGGAGTATGTTCAGTATTATGAAGGGTTTTTGAAGGAGATGGAGCGTCAGGGGTTGCGAATTGTGGAAATGAAGGAGGGGTTTCTTGGTTCAATTGATCATAAGGCAGAAGTGCGTGATGAGTTTCATATTGAGAAAATCACTGATTTGGCGAAAGGATTTAATTTCACAGACATTAGCGCGGATTCTATTCAAATGTATTTGCGCGAGATCGGTAAAATCCCTTTGTTGACGGCCGAACAAGAGGTTGCTTTGTCCAAGCGCAAGGAAAAGAATGAGCGTTTAGCAGAGAAGGCGCTTATTGTGGCGAACTTGCGACTGGTTGTTTCTATTGCCAAGAAGTTTGTGGGAAAAAATCTTACATTGCTTGACTTAATTCAAGAAGGGAATATTGGATTGTTCCGTGCGGTGAAAAAGTTCGAGTATCGTAAAGGATATAAGTTCTCAACCTATGCAACCTGGTGGATTCGTCAGGCAATTACACGTGCTTTGGCTGATCAATCGCGAACCATTCGTATTCCGGTACACATGGTAGAAACGATTAACAAGTTCATGCAGATCCAGCGTCGGTTGTTGCAAGATTTGGGACGTGATCCAACGCCAGAGGAAATTGCCGCGGAAATGGGGCAAGATGTGAAAAAGATTCGTCATATTATTAAGATTTCCCAAGATACAGTTTCATTGGAAGTGTCTGTTGGTGAAGATGATGATGATTCAAGCTTGCAAGACTTTATTGAGGATGTGAAAAGCGTAAGTCCGGATCGTGCGGCAGCACTCGAGTTGTTAAGCGACTATGTGATTGAAGCGATCGTTGATTTGTCTCCGCGTGAACAAAAGATCTTGGAAATGCGATTTGGATTGAAAGATGGAATTTCTCATACTTTGGAAGAAGTTGGTCGTGAGTTTGATGTAACACGTGAGCGTATTCGTCAGATTGAGGCTAAGGCTCTTGAGAAGATTCAGGCAATGCCAATTATTGAGAAATTGAGGGATTATTAGTTATAATAAGGAGGTATGGGGTATATTCATGCAATTAAAGGAACAGTCATCGCACTTGTTGTTTTTGGTGTGCTCGCGTGGTTTGTTGGTGATTTGCAGCGAGAATCTGAAGGTATTGAGGTGATTCTAACAATTAGTACGTTCTTATTTGCGATATTGGCTGGGTTTTTCATTTCTCGGCTAAACGATCGATACAACAACATTAAATACTTATTTCCGCTAATTCTCTGCACTCTTATGCTGGGAGCTGGGTGCACAGAGGCTAGTAATGAAATAAAATATACAGATGCAGATGTTGTTCAGTATGGTGATCCTCGTGCTAAGGAATGTCATATAGAGCAATGTCATCCAAGTACTGGAGATGTGAGTTGTGGTTCAAAATCAGAAGGTAAATGTAAGTATGTGCTTACAAAAGGTGATGTTTGTGCAACTGATCACATCAAGTGCGTTGTTGTAGAAGGGGAATGCCACACAGTGGGTATTAGAGATTTTGAACAATGTGAATCTGGACAATAATTCTGTTTGACAAATTTCAAAAAGAGCGTACAATAATGGTGCGTTCTTTTTGATACAAAAAATTCCGAGGTAGCTCAGCGGTAGAGCAGTTGGCTGTGAATTAACGCAGCTTCCGTTAGAAATGACGGTCGAATAATGAGGTGAATTGCTGGAAGCCTAAATCTAGTATCGGACTAGATATGGTAATCAGCAGCCAAGCCCAATGCAGGGAAGGTTCAGAGACTATCCTATATGGAGTACTGTTTCGATCTATATCGAGATGGGAAGCGCCTCACATCCTAGCGCAAGCAGGATGATGATATAGTCCACGCCACATGGAAACATGAGGATTACGTGTAACCAATTGGCCGCCGGTTCGAATCCGGCCCTCGGAGCATACAAAAGAATAACCCCAATATGGGGTTATTCTTTTGTTTAATTATGAAGACTGGATTAGAACCCAAGTCCAACGAAGCTGGACGCGGTTCGCATGCGAGCGAAGTACTTGAGATAAGTTGTGCAAAACATAGTAGTGTATTAAACTGATATCAGTATAGTAATTAAATTTTGATAAAATTATATGGCAGAAAAACCATGTTTTTGTGGACGACCTCATGCGCGAGGTGCGTGTACACAAGATGAATTTACCGTGTTGGACACTCCAGACCTTGCAATTTCACTTACTTCGTCACATGGCGGAGAAAAAGAGCATGCACTTATTCTTGATTTTGAGGATACGGTTTCTTCAGAAGATGCAAATAGCGCAACAATTACACTTGAAGTTGACGGTAAGACTCATGCAATGGATCGTGATGAAAGTATGCCCGGCTCATATGCAATTCCACTATCAGAATTTGGAGATGTGTCATCAGGTCAAGAAGCAAAAGTAAAAATAACCTTACCAAACGGTGAAGTTACTGAACACACATTTAATATTGGTTTGAAGTAGTTTACTTCTTCGTTTTCCTGCGCTTATTCTTATTTTTGTTTGAACGCTTAGCAACTGCGCGCAAGTCCGCATGACGATCAAACTCGTCCATTATTTCTAGTCCAATAATTTCCTCCAAAATATCCTCAATACTCACCACACCGGTGGTCACGCCAAATTCGTTTTGCACAATAAACAGGTGGTGATGTGTTTTAATAAAGAAATCAAGAGCCTTGTTCAGCGGCTCATTTTCATTCACAAAAAACACAGTCTTATTTGTAAAATCTTTCACGCGCTTGCCAACTAATGTTTTACCTAGCAGTTCATGCAAAAATAGCATACCCATGATCGTGTTGTGATCTTCTTTGTATACTGGAAATCGTGAATGCGGCGAAGATTGCAACTGTTTGATGAGTTTTTTGGTAAATTTTTGATTATATTCCAGCATTTCCGTAACCGTGTGCGGTGTCATTACGTCCACGATTTTTTTCTGTGCAAACTGCAAAGCACCTTTCAAAATGCGCTCCTCATCAGTTCGCAGATCGCTGTGCTTAGAGTTTTCATGCTCCTCAATAACACTGATCAGCTCCTTGCGTGAGAACATGCTCGGCATCTCGTGTCCAAGTGTTTTGTCCAAAACCCATGCAATGGGCCAAATAATTGGGTACAGTACAAAAATCAAAAGGCGCACAATCCAAGCGGTTTTAGCACCAAAGACCATCGCATGGCGCGAAATCACTGCCTGTGGAATGATCTCACCAAAAAGGAAGATCAGCGCTGTGGCAATCAGCCCGGCAATTACTCCTGATGCAATTGATCCTAGGAAAATAGAAAGAGCGGCATTGACTGCTACATTGCCAAGTAATAGCGCTGTGAGCAGTAAATTGCCGCGTTTGCGAATGGGGTAGATCTTTTTAGCGTATTTATCGCCGAGTTTTATTTTGCGTTTGAGAGCGTATACATCTAAGCTCATCAATCCAAGAGTAAGTCCGGAAAAAAGAGCAGATAGCGCTATTAGTGCAACAGTGATGATGTAGGTCATATAGACTATATTATAGCAAATTGTAGGTGTTGGAGAAAGTTAACAAATCAAGTTGCTGGGATTTTGAGTGTGGTATACTAATTTTACTAATTTTATTACTATATGAGTTTTTCCGAGAGGCGACCTGGCGATTTATCTGAGAGCGTAACTACGCCAGAGCATATAAAAAAATCTCCGCATGATATTAGAAGTTTGTGGGAAGTAGCAAACTGTTTAAATCTTGGGCTTTGGGACCACAGATCTATGTTAACTCATTTTGATTTCTTCCCTGAAAAAGATAAAAAAGCTATTGAAAAAGCGGCTGAGACAGGTGATTATGAATCGGTACGCATTTTATTTGCGAATGGTTTTAAAGGTTTGCGCAGTGATGTTAGTTTTAACTTTGAATTCACTGGTGAATCTGTAAAGGGAGAGGCGCAGTATGAGCGTCGATGTAGTGGGTTTGAGCGCATTATGAAAACTTATTTTGATAAGTATAAGGATGAGATCCCAGAAGATAAAGTTGGGTATTTCAATGGCAAAATCATGCTTGCAAGAAAGTTGTTAAATGATAGTGATAAAGTGTCAACAGCAAATGGTACAGAAGCCATGAGAAAAGTTGTGCGGGAGGTGATGGATACGTATATGCAAAGGAATTTTTTATTAAGAATTAAAAAAAACGTTGAAAAAATAGAAGAGCAGCTGCCGCATGTTATGAATGCTAGGGTGCAAGGCTATAAAAATGGGATTGAATCAGTTCAGCATGGGATTGACTTGTTAATTGGTGATGATTCTTTTGATGTGTCTTCATTTAGTCAATATAGATTGAATGAGTTGCAAAAAGCAGATAAAAAAATAAAGAATTTATTAAACAATATTAAGAGTGATTATAAGGATGCAACCGGTGAGGGGTGGTTGTCTTTACCTGATGCTGAGCCTGGCTCTGGTGCTTTGAGTTTAGATCAGCAAGGAGGAGCTCTTTCTGTGCCTGACACAAAGGAATAATATGATTAAATTCTTCGAAAGACTGAGACATGGTAATCCGGAAAAATCTCCTATGGAAGTGCCACCACGACCGGAACATATTAAAAAGGCACCGCATGATATTCAAAAGTTGTGGGAGGTTTTTATTGTTGAAAAACAATTGACTGGCAGTTTACCTAGTCGTGTTATGGACTGGAAAAAAAGAGAAGAATTGTTTGAGAGTTCAGTTAAGAATCAACGATACGATGCTTTGCGATTGCAGCTTGCAAATGATTTGTTTGGCAATTTTGCTCGCGTACTGCCTGCTGATGATGCAAACTGGATTGAGCGGTATAGGGGAAAGGATCCTGTACAAGTAAATAATGAACGCTCGACTGAATTGGTTGAACTCTACTTGCAATTGTATGAAGATGAATTGCCACGTGATGCTTTTTCAAAGCAGTTAGAGCAGATAGAGTTGGTAAAAGATTTGCATAAGAAAAAGGAATTTAGTAAAGCATCAGTTGAAATGGGTAGAGCATTTCGTAGTGTTGTTGGTGGTTATATTAGTCGTAAATCTTTTGCAATGGTGCTGGAGCGTGCGGAGTTGTTACGGTCACGGATACAATTTGTTGAACCTGCGAAGAAGGTTAAGCACACAAAAAAGATTGAAGGTTTTGAGGAAAGAATCAAGGCAATTTGTGGAGAAGATGGTTTTGGTGATGATCGGCAAACTCCAGTATATGATTTTGAATCAATTGTTAAGTTGTTTAATGATATAAGTGAGTATACGAAGAAGATGAAAAATGATTTTGCGGAAACCGGTGATTTGGGTCATTTGGCCTTGGTTGATAGCGAAGAAGGCATGGGTAATTTGAGTTTATCAGAAGACTCTGGTAATCTTTCATTACATAAATCTAAATAATTATGTCTAAAAAAGTAATTCTCATATTAAGCATAGCTTTGCTTGGCTTTGGCTGCGGCACAGCACAATCACCTGAAAAATCTATGGAAAAAGCAATAATTAAAACCAGTCTTGGCGATATCACAGTCGCATTTCATCCAGAATCACCAAAAACTGTGGATAACTTTGTGAAATTAGCTGGTGAAGGTTTTTATGATGGAACGCGATTCCATCGCATTATCAAGGACTTCATGGTGCAAGGTGGAGATCCATTAAGTAAAGAGGAAGACAAAGCGGATTTTTGGGGAACTGGTGGTCCTGGATATAAGTTTGATGATGAATTTAATAGCCATAAGTTGGTAAAAGGTTCACTGGCTATGGCAAATTCAGGACCAAACACAAACGGAAGTCAATTTTTTATCGTGACTGCAGAGGCAACACCTTGGCTTGATGGTATGCATACAAATTTTGGTTATGTAACTGATGGTATGGATGTATTAGACGCCCTAAACGCAGTTCAAACTGCCGCGGCTGATCGTCCAGTTGAGGCTGTGACGATTACCGGAATTGATTTGGTGAAATAGCGTTCTGAAAAAAGAACTAAAAAAAATCGCAGCCTCAGGTTTGGCTGGTTCATTCTCTGAAGAAGCTGCTTTGGTCTATGCACAGCGGATGAGTTTTGAGCCTGAAGTGTTATACAAAACAGATATGGCGGGTGTGCTTTCGTCTGTAGATTCTGGCGAGAGTTTGCTTGGTATTTTTCCTGTTGTGAATTCACGCGGTGGTTTAGTTCACAGCGCTTTTTCTGCAATGGGAAAATTTCAATTCAATATGATTGATGAGGTGTGGCTTGAGGTTTATCAGTGTCTTTTAGTGCTTCCTGGGACTAAGCGAGAATCAATTTCCAAAATCATAAGTCATCCACAGGCAATCGCGCAATGTGAACGCTATTTGCGTACAGAATTTGAGGGTGTGTCACTTGGTGAGTGGGATGATACTGCAAAAGCTGCAGAAGATTTGGCAAAAGGAACATTCAGTGAAACAACTGCTGTAATTGCGCCGGCGCGCAGTGCTCAAATGTATGGACTTGAACTACTTGAAAAAGGGATACATGATAATCATCCCAACCTTACGACCTTTATAGTTGTGACAAAATAATTCCAGCGCTAATCGCTACATTAAGTGAATCTGTATTGTTAGATCCGGGTATAGAAATTCGAAGGTCTGCTGCTTCGAGGAGTTTTTTTCTAAGGCCGTGGGACTCACTACCGAAAATATATACACCATTATTAGGTAGTGAGGTTTCTTTTACTGATGTTCCTTGCATATCAAGTGCTATAACTTGATAATTTTTTTCTTTAAAATGTTCTACGTCAGCAATTATGTCATCAGATTCAGCTACAGTCATGTTAAAAATAGAACCCATGCTTGATCGGACCACCTTAGGATTGTACAAGTCAACTGAGTTGTCTGTGAGAACAACATTATAAATTCCAAACCAGTGTGCTGTGCGCAAAATAGTTCCAACATTTCCTGGATCAGAAACTGTATCGAGCACAACAATAGGGGAAGTATAATCAAATTTATGGATAGTGTGCTGTGGTTTTTTTACGATTGCCATGACGCCGGGGAATGTTTCTGTGGTTTTGATATCGTCGGCATCTTTATTGCCACACCAAATAGTTGAAACTGTTTGGCTTTCAGCTAAAGCGAGTAGATCAGCGTATTTCTCGGTGGATTGCTCAAGTACAACAATCATAACCACATCGAGTTTGGATTGGAGCGCTGCCATAACGCCTTTTTCTCCTTCAACTAGAAATTCGCCGAATTCAGTTCGGTATTTTTTGCTGTGCAGTTTTCTTATTTTTTTGCGTTCTGATGTTTTTAGCATAGCTGTACTTTAGCAGGTAAAGCAAAAGCCATCAAATCAGTAAGAAGTAATGGCTTTAGTGGTGGTTCGAACTCCGCATCGTATTCAATGACTGTATATTCGGTCATGCACCATGCACAGAACGTGTGGAAATATGCCGGGCCATTGTTCTTTTTTCGTACCCTTATGAAGGATGTGGTGTCGTGACAGAGAGAATTAGGGCACTTAAAGTTCTTTTTTTTGTAATGGATCGGCAGGAACAGTGTTCTTACTTTTCTTGGCATGATAAATCCCTCCGTATGCAAGAAATTGAATCCTACCACATCTTACCTATTTTGTCAATATTGAAAAAGACCGCGGCTGTGTTAAAAGCTGCGGTCTTCTCTATGGTGCGCGTAACGCTGCTACCAAAGGCTTCCGAATGTGAAGCGTGCCACACCACCGTAAATCTTTACACCACGGTAATGCAGTCCACCCCCAGCCTTTTTCAAGTCATCGGCTGAGAATGTGATGATGGGGTTTTTGAAGAAGTGACTCGTCAGTACATTCTCGAATCCCTCAAGAAATGCTTTTCTGATTTTGTCATCAGCAACTCCAGTCCAGTGCTGGTCATCAAGCCATGCCTTGGAGAAGTAGATGCTGCCATTTTTGAAGGTTAGGTGGCCAACGTAGGTCAGCCTGATATTGAAGTGGTAGACAACGTCATTGTGTGTCTTTGACCCAGCTACCTCGAACCAGATCTTCACCCGGTTTTCGAAGTCGCCGAATTGAGAACCCTTAAACCGGATCCTGTATTTCGACTTTTCGTTCTTGGTATATGACTGCTTCCAGTTTCTGCTGATCGAGCTTTGGAACCTGTCCTGGGCGAACTTTATTTCCCCAGTATCCCATTGCGCGAAACAAAGGAACACGATTCCTGCGACGAGCAGTCCGCCAACTGTACCACCAACTACAAATTTCATTATCATTCCCTCCCAAGGGGATACATTTTGTGGGGCTTCTGCCCATTTCACAGTGCCAAGACATAATGTCAAGACCGCCTACTATAGCACATTTTTGCTGGTTTGTCAAGTGTAAAAAGAGTGTAATCAGCTTAATTTAGCGTAATAACGTGTACTTGACTTACTTGACAAAAAAGGTAAACTGTGCTATAGTAATGTGTTATCCAGGAAGGGTAACTGTAACTTCAAAGGGAAAAACGACATAGGGCCTGAACGCACGTCGATCTACCCGTTAATCACCTCTGGTGATTGGCGTCTTAGGTCAAAGGAGCGTGCACTTGCGTGTTCTACTTCCTCGGAAGTACCTCAAATGAGGGGCCTGGTGGCAGCTGCCAAAGCTGTACCCAATCAGGAGGGTTGTTATGTCGTTTTCTAATAAGGTGTTGGTGGTGGTGTTTCTGCTGGTCAGCTCCAGTGCTTCGGCGCTGGACAGTCTGGACTCTCGGGTCAGGCTGCTGGTTCACGGTGGGGTCAGCCTCACCGATGACGTGACGCTCATTGGTCACATCATTCCTGCTGGCAATCTGTTGGGCGAGGTTTCGCCTCTCAGCTATATCGAGCTGAACTACTCTCTTGTTGAGCAGTTCAAGCCCAGCCTCACGCTTGCGTGGGCGTTCGGGCCTGATGAGCTCATTCTCTCCACCCAGTTCACGGGGGGCATTGGTCCCACGTGGTACTGGACCACTTTCGAGTGGCAGCCACAAAGCGGTGGCGTGTACTGGTTCGCCAGATACAACGTCGCGCTCACCGACTCGTTCGGAGTCGGGGCTGAAGAGGAGTCCTTTGGCACGTTTGCGGACGTGTCAGGGATCTCTCACGGTGGGGGACCGAACATTTACGTTCGGTTCGGGAAAGGAGTGCAGATCGATCTGTCAGTGCACTACCGCACGCTGGTGGAAAGTACTGGTCTGGAGTTCGTTCTCAGGTACCACATCTTCCTCTAGCGCCAACACTTCCTTTGAAAGGCCGTCTCAGTTTAACTGGGGCGGCCTTCTTCTTTTAAAAAGCAATCTGTTGTAAAGGTTGGAGTATTTTTGCAATGGCTTTACCATATGTGGTAAGAATGTGCTAGTATGTTCGTAATGAATTAAAATATTCTTTATGCCGATAAAACATAGTACTTCAGCTTTAACGCAACAGCAGCATGCAAATCAGGATGCGCGATATGCTCAGAATCACGAGTATGACTACATATTTATTGGAACAGGTAACACATCGCTAACTGCTGCGTCACTCTTGGCAAAAGCAGGGAAGCGCGTGTGCATGCTCGAAGCTCACGATATTCCTGGAGGATATGCACAAACTTTTCGCATGGGAGACTATCGATTCTGTGCACAGATCCATTATGTCTGGGGTTGCAAGCCAGGCGGAATGATTTATGAGTTTTTGAAAAAAATTGGGCTTGAAAACGAAGTGACTTGGGAGCAGTATGCTGCTGATGGATATGATCATATGGTAATGCCTGATGGCAAGCGTGTGAAAGTGCCGTATGGTTGGGATCAGCTGGTTGAAAATGTAGTGGATGCATATCCTCACGAGAAGATTGCAATGGAGAGATTTGTAGATGTAATGCGCAAACTGCGAACACAAATGCAAGCATATCCATCGCGAGACATGAAATGGTGGGAGTATATTACAAAAGGATGGAAAGTAATGGGATTGTTTTTTTATCGTAATAAAACATTGCAGGATGTGTTTGATGAGTGTGGATTAGGGAAGGAGGCACAAGCAGTACTTGCTGCAAATGCTGGGGATTTTATGTCTCCACCAAATGAGCTTTCAGTAATTATTTATGTATCATTATTTGGTGGGTATAATACAGGCGCATATTATCCAACTAAGGACTTTAGGCATTACATTGATAAAGTTGTTGAGGTTGTTGAAAGCCAGGGTGGCTCACATATATATTACGAGATGCCAGTAGTTAAGATTGAATTTGAAGGTGACATAGCAACAAAGGTTGTTACAAAAGATGGTAAGGAGTTCACTGCTCCGCGAATTATTTGTGGAATGGATCCTCAAGCTGCAGCTAAAGAGTTAATTGGTATGGAGAATGTTCCTGAGTCTTATCAGAAAAAACTTAACTATACTTACTGTCCTTCTGGTCTAACAATGTACTTAGGGTTAAAGCCGGGCTTTGATTTGAAAAAATACGGATTTGGGAAATTTAACATTTGGCATTGCGAAGATTGGGACATGAATGAAATGTGGAAGCAGCAAGGGCTTGGTAATTTTGAAAAGCCATGGTTTTTTATGTCCACACCAACACTACACACTGATTACTCTGGGAATGTTCCTGAAGGTTCACAAATAATGGAAATTGCCAGTTATTGTGAATTCGCGCCATACATGAAAGCGCAAGAAGAAGGCTATGCTGTGTATTTAAAGAAGAAAATGGCGTTTATGGAGCGATTGATTGATCTTGTACAAGAAAAGTATATTCCAGATTTACGTGAAAATATTGTTGTAAAAGTTGCAGGAACACCAGTAACGAACTTTGATTTTGTCAAAGCGCCATTTGGATCAGCATATGGAGCGACAATGTCTCCAAAACAAATAGGTCTGAATCGCCTGAAAGCAACAACACCTTGGAAGAATTTCTACTGGTCAAATCAATCTGCAGGATATGCAGGCATGTATGGAACAGTTGGTACCGGAGTAAAGCTATATCGCACACTCACTGGTGATGATGTTATGGCTAAGGCTCCACAGGTTGCTGATGAGCAGCTTATTGCGCAGACTGAGAAATAATTGCAGCTGCGACACGCTTACCATTTCCGAGCGCACCCTCAGTCCAGGGTGCGTTCATATAATCACCGCATAGCCAGATATTGTTTTTGCCTTGTTCGCCAGATTCCAGAAATTCATGAACGCGTGTGAGGTGACCGTGCTCAAACTTAGGCATGGCCTCCCACCATCGCTCTAGATCGTGTGGTGTTAAGTCATTTTTAGTTACCCAAGGACAAATCTTAGGGAATTCTTCTAGTACAGCCTCCCAGATTTGCTCATCTGTGCGCTCAAGCATGTGCCTGGCATAGCCGTCATGCATCCATGTGCAAAGAAGTTGCTCACCAGAATCATTGCGCAAGTCAGCGCCTTTCATTACTTCATTAGAAATGCCTGAGAATTTAGTGTTCTCAACATATGGAATCCAGGTTATTGAAGTTTTGGGAAGTGAATCAGCTTTCACACGAAAGGCAATACTTACAGAGCTTGCATATTTGATTTCGTCCAAGAGTCGATGCTGTTTCATTGTGCCGCTCTCTAATATGTCATTTGCAACTGTAGCTGTTGTTGCTACTACAGCCGTATCAAATGTTTCTTCAGTACCTGCAGTCACTACCACTCCAGCATTAGTGTGTTCAATTTTGGTAACAGGTGTATTAGTCTTTACGTCAAGATTCTTGGATAATGCCGCTGGCAGCGCACTCATACCTCCAACAATACGATGCAGATTCCATCCCTTAGGGTCTTCTTTTACAGATTGAATGATCGCTTTCAGTGTTGCAACACTTACCTCAGTAGCGCGGTGAAATTGATATGCTGCAGTAAAAGGATCAACAATATAATCTGCAATCTCTTGTCCGAAGTTCTTAACTGCAAAGTCATAGGCGTTGTCTGTATCAAGGTCAACTGCGGTTTCCAAATCACGAAAGTCAGTTCCAGATACTGTTTGTGAATAAATTTTGGCAAGCATGGCTTTACCCTTTAGTGATAAAGTTTTCGCAGGAGACTGGATTTTACCATCACGTAAAATCCCGTAAGTACAAAAATCCATTGGCATCCACTCAAGTCCAAGCTCTTCAACATATTCACGAATGTTTGTGTAGTTGGGTATTAAGTGCGTTGCTCCAATATCAAAAATAAGACCGTCTTTCTCGCGTGATCGCATACGACCGCCGACATCAGGTTCAGATTCGTACAAAGTAACGGTGTGACCGGCACGGTTAAGTTCGTAAGCACAAGCAAGCCCTGCTATTCCTGCGCCAATTACGGCGATGTTCTTTTTATTCATAATTTGTATAGTTCATGAAGATGATAGCACGTTATATGGTATAATAAAAACATAATAATTCACATTTTGATTTATGTTGGAATCAATGTTCCTTGTCCAATTATTTGGACTCATTCTGTTGATTGCAGGGGTAGGCCTACTGCATCGACAAAAAACTGTAATGGCAAGTGTTACTAAGCTTGCTAAAGATGAATTGGCAATGTTCATGTGGGGTATGATTGCCCTTGCTGCTGGACTTTCAGTAGTCTTGCACATTAATGAGTGGAATGGTGAATGGTATGAGGTGCTTATAACGCTTCTAGGTTGGATCATGGTAATTAAAGGTGCGCTTCTTGTGCTTCTTCCAGCAAGTAGTTGGAGTGGCATAATTAAGAAGTTTAATAATCCATCAGCATACTGGCTAAAAGGTTTAATTATGGTTGTTTTGGGATTGTATCTTTGTGCTATAGGATTTGGTTGGTCGTAGAGTTAAATTAGAAATAATAAAAAAAGAGCCGCGAAGGGCTCTTTTTTTATCGTCCTTGCCTAATTTCATAAGAAAATGTTTCCGGATCAGTATTTTTTTCAGCCAAAGTATTTATTTTGAAAAATTCTTTAGCTTGTTCAAACGGCAATTCAGTGTCAATTAATCCAATATCATAGGCAAGCTCGTCAGAATAACCTGGAAGAAGTACTTTGTAGCTGAAAGGAATGCGCTCTGGTGTGATTTCATTTACATGATCAACAATGTTTGTCGTGCACGTGCTAGTAATAGTGTTGTAAAATTCAGGATTATCTTTCAAAGAGTTCATGCGTGTGAGCATGCTAACAAAGAGTTGTTGCATTTTATCTTGAGTAGTTTTGATAGGATACAAGTACACGTCATCTTTTCGATAGTTTGATCGTAGCTTAATCGCATCTTGTTCTGACGCAGCAACGTATTGTAGTTCGTATTGACGGAATAGTCCGTTAAGTGGTGAGAAAGATTCACCTATTTCCTTGCGCACCTCTACTGATATTACAATGTATCTTTTCTGGTTTGCTTCAGTAAGGAAGCCAAAGCTTAGAAGTGTATGCGCAGGTCCTTTGTATCCAGAAAATGGTTCAACCATGAAATCAACTGAGTTCAATTCGCTTAGTTTAAATACGTCGTCATAATAACCAACTTCATAATCATCAACAGTACGGTATGTGTTATTTCGGATGTTTCGAACTGTTATTATGTCATCGTTAAACTCAGCAAAAGTTAGTACTTTCTGATCCTTGGACCAACTGCGTGTGTTGGATGGGTTCTTTGATGAGAACCAAACACCAAAAACAATAAACAAAATAAGTAAAAGGTATAGTATATTTTTCTTCATATGCATGCAGTATACATGGTATAGTAACTTATATGAAGTCCAATAAATACTGGTTCAAACCTAAAGACTACGGCTATGGTGCGCAGCCATGTTCTTGGGAGGGGTGGTTGTTAACTCTAGTCTTTGCAGTTGGTGTTGTTGCGGCAGCTTTTTTATCCGGGCTTGATGATCCTAATATTGAGTCTAAGGATCTTTACAGATTCTTTTTTTATGAGGCGTTAGTTATAATCTTGTTTATTGTTATTGCAAAACGCAAAACTAAGGAGCGATGGGGTTGGCGATGGGGTAAGAAGAAATAATATAATGAAAAACACCTCGCGTTGCGCGGGGTGTTTTTTGGTTTGCCTGGATGATTTTCAGTCCAGTTGATCTAGGCCAAAGCCGGGGAGAATGGCCGCCTGAAGCTCTTCCATTGTCATTTGATTCATTTCAAGGGCAAACGATTGGCGTGCGAGTTTGGTACGCGCCTTATCTCGTTGTCTGCAAAGTAGTTCCACGTCGTCACTGTTTCGCAATGGTGTGTAACTTGGAACACCGTCTCCACTTGGTAGCACCGAAGCTATGACGTGCTGATCAGTATACGTTCTGATCAAACGAACTATCGGACGGATCTCTTCGATGGTTTCAGGGTCGTATCCAAGGTCATCTCGCAGGCGATCAAGTGTTTCGCGTTGCACAGGGAGGGTTGCATCCATTCCACCAACAGCAAGTAGCGCTTGATTGTCCCAGATTGCAGCAGTGTTTTCAATCATTCCACCAAGGATGTTATCGCAATATTCGTTAATTGCTACTCCAACTACAAGTGCTCCCTTCATCAGTGCTCTTACCATCTCAGTAAGCGTCTCATTGGTGATATAGCCACCAGCTTCAGAGGAGATAACCAATGTGTATCTCATGCCAGCTGCTAGTTGTTTTACAAGTCCAACGTTCAGTATGTGATCAAAGAGCCCTCCAACTTTGACCTCAGTTACTTTCTGCGTAATTAGATTGTGTATCCCGCGGCGCATTGCAGGATAGGTATCTCCACAATCGCTTTTTGGATCATCCGTATTCCATACCATTACGTCGTAACGAGAAAATGGAGTGAGATTGCACACTCTTACGAGCTCTAGTCTAGCTAGAAGTTTTTGCACAGATTGAACGCGTAGATCTACGTCCTTTTTTGTTCTGGCAAAACACCTTGTGACAACTCCGATGGAATTTACACTAACCCAATCATACATCTCTCCTTTATCGCGGCTCATATGAATCTCCTAGTGCTTGATGGTTTTTCCGAGAGAGGGGATTAGATTATCACTGCTATTGAAGATTGTCAATAGAATCAACTCTGTGGTACAGTTTCTCTAGATAAAATGAAAAATATATGATGAAAGATGCTATTGAAGCTTTTGCTTCGCAGTTTAGTTTTGAACCAAAAATTGTTAATGTATTCTCATTTGAACCAAAGAAGCGGTTTATAGTTTGTGGTATGGGCGGTTCGCATTGGGCTGCAGACATTTTGTTGAGTTGGGATCCGTCACTGCCACTTATTATTCATAATGATTACGGTTTGCCAGCGCTGTCTGACGAGGAGTTGAAGGATAGCTTAATTATTTGCAGCACATACTCTGGAAATACAGAGGAAGTGCTTGATGCATACGACATTGCTCGGGAGAAAGGATTGGCAGTAGCTGCAATAAGTACAGGCGCATTGTTAATTGAAAAAGCTGAGGCTGATAAAGTGCCTTATATTGAGATTCCTACAACTGGTATTCAGCCACGAGCTGCACTTGGATACAGCATGCGTGCAATGCTCAAGTTCATGGGTAAGGATGGTGCGCTGTCTGAGATGGAAAAGTTAGCGGAAAGTTTTGATCCAAAAAAGTTCGAGATACAAGGAAAAGAATTGGCAGATACACTCAAGGATAAGGTGCCAGTAATTTATTGCTCAAAGCGTAATTACGGTTATGGCGCAAACTGGAAAATTAAATTCAATGAGACTGGAAAAATTCCTGCGTATTACAATATTGTTCCTGAGCTAAATCATAATGAAGCAAATGGATTTGATGCTGTGGATTCTAATCGACATTTGATTAATCCATTTCACTTTATTTTTTTGAAGGACGCGGATGATCATCCTCGTAATCAAAAGCGAATGGAAGTGCTGCAAAAATTGTATGAGGATAGGGGATTACCAGTCACAGCTATTGCACTCTCGGGTGGTAATGCATACGAAAAAATGTTCAACAATTTGATTTTGGCGGACTGGGCAGCAGTTCATACCGCAGACATTTATGGATTGGATTCTGAAAACGTGCCACTTGTTGAGGAATTTAAGAAATTGATTGCCTAATCATGAAGCTAAGCGCAAGAAAACAAAATTACTTGCGTCTTTTCGCGACTGCTGTTCTCTTGGTACAGTTGATTGTTTTTGTTGGGGTATTTTTGCGCGGTGCGCGTGATGTGTTCATGGTTTTAGGTGTTGCGGATTGGATTTGGGTTGCGATTTTTCTTGCCTTGGGCGGAGTATTGAGTGCGATCACTGCTAAAACACTTTATCTTGTATTTAGGACAGAGTGGGACGATAAGTTTTTAAAAAAATGGAACAAATATAAAAAACAGTACATCGTGACAACACTAGTCGTTGCGTTAATGTACTTGGTGCATGTGGAACTTGGCTCAGTTTTATTATATGCAGGTGCGTCAATAGGTTCGTTTTTGGCAACAACCGCGCGAAACGCATATCTTGTGACTTTTGGATTCGTGTTGTCAAAAGAGTTGTTGGTATTTTTTGCCTGGATTTTCCAGTGGTATTTTGTGAATTGGATTGTGGGGTTGGTGTTGCGTTTGCATAAAAAGATCTGGAAAAATAGCTAGGACTTTTTCAAAAGTTTCAGCTCTTTCTTCGTAAGCTCGCGTGACTGCCCAACAGGCAAGCGACCAAGTTCTAGCTTTCCAATGCGCACTCGTTGCAATGTATCAACGTCTAGTTTTATTGCACTGCACATGCGACGGATCTGGCGTTTTTTTCCTTGAGTCAAAACAATATGTATTTCGCGATCATCAGATTGCGTTATTTTTTTTGCTTTAACAATTCCATCCCCATCACCAATGTCTACGCCTTTTTTTAGTTTTTCGATGTGGTCTTTGGTAATGTCCTGTTTTGTGCGAACTAAATATTCTTTTTCGTGTTCATAGCGTGGATGGGTGAGTTTTTCTGTAAGATCGCCGTCATTTGTCAAGACCATCAGACCTGAAGAATTCTTGTCTAGGCGGCCAATGGTAAATAAGCGCTCCTTAATTTTTACTAAAGAATACACATTTTTCTCGCCTTTAAATCTTGCATTGGTTGAAACATATCCAACCGGTTTGTTTATCATGTAATATATGTTGTTTTGGATAAGTTCAATTGCCTTACCATCAACAGTAACTACATCTCCAGTTTCAACTCGATCAGTAACAGCGGCAACATTGCGATTAATGCGAACACGACCCTTGCGTATAAGGGTTTCTGCGCGGCGTCTAGAGCATATGCCGGAACTTGCAATATATTTTTGTAGGTTTTCAGCCATGGTGAACTTATGGTATCATAACTGTGTAAGTTTTTATATATTAGTATGAAAAAATTTGACGTTAAGGCGCTTGGCCTGTCGCTAGGTATTGTGTGGGGTTTGTCTACGCTAGTAATTGGATTAGGTGCAACATGGTTCGGTACATATGTCGACGTTGTTGAATTCATGGGTCGCGGGTACAAGGGGTTTGACGCTACAGTTGGCGGGTCGATCATTGGTGGCGCTTGGGGATTTGTAGACGCAGCAATTGGCGGATTGCTAGTTGCGTGGCTATACAATAAGTTCGCTCATAAGAAAAAATAAAATACAAACCTACTGCAGCGCAATTCGCGGGCAGTAGGTTTTGGTTATAGGTTAAGCAATCCAGCGATGGTGTCGGTGAGTTCAGTTGACTCCTGCAGTCGTTGGATTGTTTTTTTTCGTCGCAGACGTGCTTGGCTCATCATGATAAATCGTTTTATGGCAAAACTGTATGGGGTAATTACACCACGGCCAAGATTCACCTCAAGAACTGATTGCAGCCAAGTGGTTAGTGCTGTTTCAACTTCATCACTTAGATAGATATAAGCGTATTGATCAACAAAAGGGCTGCACTTGAATAAGCGATATAAAGTCTTTTTAGATCCACGAACACTCATAAGTACCATCAGGCTGTCGCCATCGTGTTGTGGGGGTAGTAATCCAAAGCAAAACGCAGACATTTCTTCGCTCCTTGATAAAAATATCAGATTATAGTATTGTATAGCCAAATAAAGTCTAGGTCAATATAAAATTGTTAATACTAACTGCATACATTGTGTATGAAATCCATTGCCATAATAGGGGCAGGTGAGTTCGGGCAAGCGCTCGGCTATCTACTAGAAAAAGCTGGGCAGAAAATTCAATATTGGGACGTTGATCCATCAAAGTTAGATCATGCGCTTTCGTGCGAGCAAGTTGCTGCACAGGCGGATGTTATTTTTTTTGCGGTGCCATCTTGGTGTTTGCGAGATTGTATGCAAGATGCGCTTTTGTCTGTGTCTCCGCATACGGTTTTGGTTTCAGTTGCCAAAGGTGTTGAGCGAGAAACAAATGCAACAACTGAACAAATTTTTGAACAGGTCGCTGGAAAAATGGAGCGAGTTGTTTTTTTGAGTGGTCCAATGCTTGCTGAGGAGATTGTTGAAGATAAGCCAACAAGCTGCACCTTAGCAAGTGTGAGTAGTGATTCAACACAAGTAGTCGCTGATTTATTTGAAGGTAGTGGGCTGCGTGTTGAACAAACCGATGATGTGCGCGGTGTGGTTCTTTGTGGAGTGATTAAGAATATCTACACAATTTGTATTGGTATGGCAGCAGGACTTGAGTTAGGAGATAATGCTCGCGGACAACTTATTGTACATGCCATGCATGAGATGGCACATATGGTAAAGCACCTTGGCGGAAAGTATACTACAGTACTTGGTCCAGCTGGTCTTGGTGACCTTGTTGCAACAAGTTCTGGAATGTTCTCGCGCAACTTTAGCTATGGTCATGCACTAGTTACCAATCCAGAAAATGTTGGAAGCGCAGAAGGTGCAGCATCGTACGAACAAGTAGTTGAATTACTTGGTTATCACGCTAGACAGTACCCGTTATTTTCTGCTATAGTTCCGGTACTCAAAGGGTTAGTTCCTCCAGAGGAATTTTTCAAAGATTACTTTACTAATGGAAAAAATATATGAGTGTAACAGTTTATTCAACACCAACATGTCCATACTGCAAAATGGCAAAAGAGTACTTTGATGAGAAAAATGTGAAGTATAAAGACATTGATGTTTCTGAAGATCAAAAAGCCGCAGAAGTTATGGTAAAAAAATCAGGACAAATGGGTGTGCCAGTCATTGAAATTGGGAAAGAAGTGTTGGTTGGGTTTGATCAAGCGGCGATTGACGAGGCACTTGCAAAGTTGAAATAATATGCCATTTGAACCAAAACCGTATAATCCAAAAAAAGCACCAAAGGGCCTGTCCCAAGACGCAATCAATATTCATCATGACACGCTGTATGCTGGATATGTTAAGAAATCCAATGAAATAGGGGAGAAGTTGGGTGAGTTTGCTAAGGGTGAAAAGCCATTAGATTCTGCCAACCAAACCTATTCTGAGTTGCGCGGATTAAAAGAAGGGGAGACATTTGCAAGAAATGGCATGTACCTGCATGAATGGTATTTTGACGTGCTTGGTGGTGAGGGAATCCCAGAAGGGTCGCTAGCCGACGCACTAGCTGCACAGTATGGTAGCACGGAAGGTTTTCTAAAATATTTCAAAGCAAATGGAATGGTTGCACGTGGGTGGACCGTTCTGTGTTGGGATATAAAATCTAAGGCATTGCAAATTTACATTGGTGATGCGCACAATCAAGGTGGTGTGTGGGGTGCGATTCCAATTATTGTGATGGATGTTTATGAGCATGCGTATTTTATGGATTATGGTTCTAAGCGCGGTGCATACATTGATGATTACTTGGTAAGCCTTGATTGGGAAAAGGCAAATGAATTATACGAAAAAGCAAAACAAATAACAGATTAATCTTATGGGATGTTGTAAAGATCTACGTGGTGGGCCAAAAGTTGGTCAACTTGCGCCAATGTTTGAAGCCAATTCATATGTGGCAGGTGAGTTTAAGAAAGTTTCTTTAAAGGACTACGCTGGTAAGTGGATAGTTTTGTTTTTTTACCCACTGGACTTTACGTTCGTATGTCCAACAGAGATTCGTGGGTTTGCAAATTCTATGGAGAGTTTTGAGCAAAAGAATGCGGTTGTGATTGGTTGTTCAACAGATAGTGAACATTCACACAAAGCTTGGTTTGAAAAAGACTTGCCTGAAGTGAAGTTTCCAGTGTTAGCTGATGTTGCTCATCATATTAGTAGTGACTATGGAGTGTTAATTGAAGATCAGGGAATAGCACTTCGCGGAACATTTATTATCGATCCTGAGGGTGTGCTTAGGTATGTTGTTGTTTCAGATTTGAATGTTGGCCGATCAGTAACTGAGACTTTGCGTGTACTTGAAGCGCTTCAAACTGGTGAGCTTTGTCCTGTGGAGTGGGACAAGAGTAAACAAACGCTAGGTAAGGCGTAACTCCATAATTACATGAGCAAAGAGGTTGTTCTTGATATTGAGACACAAAATATTTTTTCTGAGGTGGGGAATGATTTGAAAAAATTGAAAGTAAGTGTTGTGGTTGCGTACATGTACGAGACGGATGAGTTTCGTGCGTTTCGTGAAGAAGAACTTAAGGATTTGTGGCCAATTCTTGAAACAGCAGACAGAATTATTGGGTATAATTCTGCATATTTTGATCTGCCTGTACTCAACACATATTATCCGGGTGATCTTACTCAATTTCCTCAGCTTGACATGCTAATTGAAATTAAGGCAAAGCTGGGTAATCGTTTACGTCTTAATGATGTTGCCAAGGCTACTTTGAAAGTTGAAAAAAGCGGTGATGGGCTTGAGGCTGTGAAATGGTTTCGTGAAGGAAATTGGGATGATTTGATTCGGTATTGTAAAGATGATGTGAAAGTTACACGTGATTTGTATGAGTTCGGCAAAAAAAATAAGCAACTTTTCTATAACGATATTATGACCGGTGAACTGCGACCTTTTCCTGTAGACTTCAGTGCTCCATCTCCGGAGGAAATTGCTGAGACAGCCAAGGGGGTAAACTTGTCATTGCCATTTTAATATGAAATTATTTCTTGTTCGTCACGGACAGAGTGAAAAAAATGTTACTAATACATTGCAAGGTGTTGGGATTGAAGATCCACTAACCAAACTTGGGACTGAACAGGCAGCTAAGGTTGCAAAACGATTGGCAAATATTAATTTTGATTATGCGTTTAGTAGTGATGTAACGCGTGCACGTAAAACTGCTGAGACAATCGTTGAAATGCAAGAAAAGCTCGAACTAGTTTTTGATGAGAGGTTGCGTGAAGTGCAGGTTGGTATTTATTCAGGTAAGCCAATCGCAGAAATACAAAGAGTTCGAGAAACAGTAAATTTGCCATATGGAGACTTTAAACCTGAAGGAGGTGAGTCATTTAATGATGCAAGGTTGCGGTCGACAATTTTTTTTAATGAGTTGTCCAGGAATTATTTTGAAAAAACCTTGCTTGCAGTTAGCCATGGAGCAACCATTGGATGTTGGTTAAGTTATATTATGGGAGATGCAATTGAAAACTGGAAAAAATATAGCCCTTACAATGCAAGCGTAACTTTGCTGTCTTGTTCTGAGCCTGGACAGTTTGTTATTGATGAATTTAATTCAACAATTCATTTGTAACAATAAAGACCCTCACGTGATGCGAAAAGTCTTTAGAACTTTATCCTCTGGCTATAGCGATTGAGGATGTTTTGAATTGTTTCGTCTTGTTGATTTTCCAGCCATTCAATAAGATTGCAAAAACTGTCTTGCACATCTTGCTTGAGTTGAGATTTAAGATCGATAATACCATTTTCTCTTGGTTGGTGTTGTTCCATTGTAGCTATGACTGCACCAGCCTGTGATGGTAGTTCACGATAATAACGACTGCTTGTGTTGGTCTGAAGGTGCGGACAAAGCCATATAATTGTAAGCAGGTCGACAACGTCATTTACTGTGTTCATCTTTTCCTCCTTGGTGGCACTGTAGTGCAAAGGTGAGTATTGGTCAAGTTTTATGTAAAAATTTCAAAAAACACTTGGCTTGCAGGCACACCACCATCAACTAGAACTTTTCGCGTTGCCAAAACCATTTTAGGGCTCCCACACAAATAATAATGCGCAGATTTGTCCAGATCTCGCTCTCCAAGAATTGCAGTTACGCGACCTTTTGATCCAGTCCAAGATTCTGTTGGTTGTGATAGAGTGTACTCGTAGGTGAGTTGCGGATTATCAATTTGTAGCGCCTTAAGCTTCTCTTCCCAAAAAATATCTTTTTCAGAGCGCACACCAAAAAGCAAGTGAGCTTTACGATCTTTGCAATTTGTGAGCATAGACAAGATTGGTGTTACACCGGTTCCAGTCACAACCATATATAGTGGTGCGTCTGATTCACGACAAACAAAGTGACCTCGCGGCCCTGTGAATGTAATTTCATCACCTGCGCTAAGTGATTCTAAATAATTTGTGGCTACTCCCTCGTCAAGAAGTTTGTAGCAAAGTGTAATTTCTTTTTTTGAGCTGGCTGGTGACGCAATAGAGTATGATCTGTCAGTTGGCTTATCCTGTCCCGGGATATTGATGTTAATAAATTGTCCAGGTTGAAATTCAATTTCAGCAGGCTCGATTAATTCAAAAATAATTTCGCGAATTGGTTCCACAAGGTTCTTCTTTTCCTTTACTTTGGCTTTAAACTCAGTTATGTCCATGTTGTTGACAGGATTAAATAGATACTATAGAATGCGCATATCATACTAAATTAGTATGAATTAGGCAATATGCTAACTTTGAACCGACAAACAGACTATGCTTTGCAATTTATTGCAGCACTAACTCGCCTGGAAGCTGGTGAGATGTTGTCATTGCGTCAATTCGCTACTAACTCTAGCATTTCATTTGCCTTCATGCAACGAATCGTGCGTAGTTTGAAGGCTTCAAAAATTGTACGTTCAACCCAGGGAAGTGGTGGAGGTTATGCACTTGCCAAAAATGCGGACAAAATTACTGTCCAAGATATTGTTGAATCAATTGAGGGACCGGTTGCGGTGACAATGTGTATTAGCGATCCTGGTGCTTGTGTTTTTGAAACAAAGTGCACTAGCAAAAAGACCATTAGCAAAATTAATTTTCAAATTTCAGAACTTTTGCGAGAAGTAAAAGTTTCTGAACTGTAATATGAAGGAAATTTTTCCAAAAGCAAAACGTCGCGCAGTATATCTTGATCATGCTGCAGCAACGCCGGTTGATCCTCAAGTGCTTGAGGTGATGTTGCCGTTTTTAAAAAATGAATTTGGAAATCCAGGTGGGCTTTATGCAAAGGGTCGCACTGCAGCACAGGCAATTGCAAACGCGCGCAAATCAATTTCAGATGTGCTGGGTTGTCCGGCAAATAGCATTGTGTTCACTGGTTCTGGAACTGAGAGCGATAACCTGGCCATAATGGGAATTGCAAAAGGTTATTTTGAAAAAGGTAAGCACGTTGTTTCTAATAAAATTGAACATGATGCGGTTTTGCATCCACTTGATGAGCTTAAGAAACAGGATTTTGAAATAACATATGTTGATGTAACTGAGCATGGGCAAGTAACTCCAAAGTCCATTGTTGATGCATTGCGTGAAGACACAATTCTTGTAAGTGTAATCTATGCAAACAATGAAATTGGAACGATTAATCCAATTGCAGATATTGGTCGTGCGATTTTGAAATGGAAAAAAGAAAATGGCCGCGGACCACTTGATGCACCGTTTTTTCACACAGATGCATGCCAGGCTGCAGGTGCTTTAGAGCTTAATGTTGAAAAGTTGCATGTTGATCTAATGACAATTAATGGTTCTAAGATCTATGGTCCGAAAGGTTCAGGATTTTTGTATATGCGTCGTGGATTGAAAGTAAAGCCAATTGTCTTTGGTGGAGCTCAAGAATTTCGTAAACGTCCTGGAACAGAGAACGTTGCAAACATTGTTGGACTTGCTAAAGCACTTGAGCTGGCGCAGGCTGAAAAGGAAGTTGAAAATAAACGTTTGATCGAGCTTCGTGATTGGTTTATTGACCAGTTTCAAAAACGTATTTCTAAGGTTGTGCTTAATGGTCATCCGCAAGATCGGTTGCCCAATAATGTGAACCTTTCAGTTCTAGATATTGAAGGGGAGGCTTTGATCTTGTATCTAGATGAATATGGGATTGCTATCTCGACCGGAAGTGCGTGTACTTCAATTACACTTGATCCTTCTCACGTGATTACGGGAATTGGAAAGCCGTATGAATATGCACACTCAAGCATGCGTTTTACTCTTGGGAAATCTACAACTAAGGAAGATCTAGAATATGTGCTAAAAATTATGGAGCCAGTTGTTAAATTTTTGCGCCAAATTTCTCCTGTGAATTTGCAAATCGGAGAGGCGAAGTCTGTGAGTATGGCATCAGCATTTGTAGATGGGGGAGTGCCGCATTTTGTGAAAAAAAATCAATCATAACATGACTAATAAAAAACCAATAAAATCAAAAGGTAAGGACGTTGTTAATCAGCACACAGGACAGTCTTGGGTGTATTCACCTACAGTGAAAGACCACTTTTTTCATCCGCGAAATTTGTTGCTTGATGAGCCGACCCCAGAGGTTGAAGCACAGTTTGATGCTCGCGGAACTGTTGGTTCACCAGCGTGTGGTGATGTGATGGATATTTGGATTAAAGTGGACCGTGATACAGAGGAGATTTCAGATTTGAAGTGGAAAACTTTCGGTTGTGGATCAGCTATTGCAGCAACTTCAATGTATTCTGTAATGCTTACTGAAAATAATGGAATGAAGCTTGATGATGCTCTTAAGGTGAAGCCACAAGATATAATGGAGAGGCTTGGTGGTTTGCCAAATCGTAAAATCCACTGCAGTGTCTTAGCTGACAAAGCATTTCGTAAAGCAGTGAACAATTATTTTCGTAACACTGAGCAAACCGATCGAATTATTGTAGAAGGAAAGCGAGTAATTGATCCAACAACAAATACTACTGACAAAGACATTGAAGAAGCTGTACTTGAGGGTGCACAAACAATAGAGGATGTACAAAAGAAGTTGAAAGTAGCAGTTGGTGCAAGTGATGACGTGAAGCTTGCGGTTGAGGAACTCATTCGTTTTTATTGTGAAAAATACTATGGGTAATGTTAACGTTTGTAATGGAAGTAAGTGCACTCCGCGCGGGGCAAGTGATGTAATGAGCTCACTTGAGAAATGCTGCAAAAATGATCCAAATGTGCGACTTGATTTTCGTAGCTGTACAGGGTATTGTGAACTTGGACCAAATGTGGAGGTTAACGGAAATATAGTGAATCATTGCACAGAGCTTAATGTTTGTGAAAAAGTTAAACAAGCAATGAGTTTGCCTGAAGGTGATGGAGCAATTGGCAACATTGATATAGAAGAGATTTTAGAAAATGATATTTTGTAAATATGGAAGACTCAAAAGAGCGAACTACAGGAAATTTAAAAAAAATTGTCGTGGACCAAGATGCTTGTATTGGTGCTGCAAGCTGTGTAGTGATTACGCCGGGTGTTTTTCAATTAGATGACGATGACAAGGCATACATTGTAGATCCAGATGTTGTAGATGACGATACGCTCTTACTTTCAGCGCAGAGCTGTCCCGTACTTGCAATTCATCTATACGATTCTGAGGGTAATAAAGTTTTTCCAGAAAATTAAATATGTCCGGCACGTTGTACATTGTTGGAACGCCAATTGGAAATCTTAAAGATATTTCCCAAAGAGCGCTTGAGACCCTCAAGCGTGTTTTGTATATTGCATGCGAAGATACTCGTGTGACCAAAAAGCTTCTGAGCCATTATGAAATAAAAACAAAAACAAAACGCGTAGATATGCATAGCGGCGCGAAGACGTTTCGCGCAGTGCTTAGCGATTTGCAAAATGGGGTCGATGTCGCTGTTGTCACTGATGCAGGCATGCCAGTAATTGCAGATCCAGGGAATATGCTTGTTGCATATATTGCGCGACATGATCCAGAGATTTCAATTGTAACTATTCCTGGGCCAACCGCGCTTGGCGCAGCACTGTCTGTTAGTGGTTTTCCTGCAGATCGATTTGTGTTTTATGGTTTTGCTCCTGCAAAAAAGTCTAGGGGAAAGTTTTTTCAAGAAGTTGCCAATACAAAACACACCGTAGTACTTTATGAATCAAAACATCGCATTGCAAAAACCCTAACACAATTGGGCGATCTTATAGGAGATAGAGAAGTGGTGGTGGCGCGAGAATTGACGAAACAGTTTGAGACAGTGTATCGTGGATCTATATCGCAGATAATGCAGCAGCTTAATGAAAAAGGCGAGTTTGTTATAGTAATTTCTCCAAAATAAAAAGTGGACTCCCTGTGAACCACTTTGTGCATGGCAGCTACTCTTGGGGGAGCATGGAGACATGACGATGTGCGATTGTGTCGCGTGGTACGCAGGGAGTCCAAACAGTTGCACAGTGGAAACTAATCCTAGGAGGGGGTACTCTCTCCTATGCAACCATCAATGCGCCCAAAGTATACGAATTAATTTTGTTTATGTCAAGTGAAAAAACCTACTACGTTACTACGCCGATCTACTACATTAATGATCGTCCGCACATTGGTCATGCATACACTACGATAGTGGCAGATATTATGGCACGGTGGAATCGCATGCAAGGAAAGGATGTGTTTTTTGCAGTAGGAACAGATGAAAATTCACAAAAAAGCGTTGAAGCAGCAAGTGCTGCAAATGTTGAAGCAGTGCAAACTTATGTTAACGAAATGTCAGCTGTTTGGAAGCAAACATGGGATGCACTAGATATGACTAATACTGATTTTATTCGCACTACTGAGCCACGCCACTTGGCTGCAGTAGTTGAGTTCTACAATCGATCGTTTGCAAAGGGTGACATTTATAAGAGTAAGTATGTTGGACTTTATTGCGTAGGTTGTGAAGCTTATAAGAAGCCTTCAGATCTTGATGATAGTGGCAAATGTCCTGATCATGCACGTAAGCCTAAGGAGCTTAAAGAGGAAAATTATTTTTTTAAGCTTACCAAGTATCGTGAACCATTATTAAAATATATCGAGGACAATCCAGAATTTATTCAGCCGAAGTCACGCCGAAACGAGATTGTGAATTATGTGAAAGATAATATGGAGGATATAAGCATCTCCCGCAAGTCGCAGGATTGGGGAATCCCAGTCCCTAATGATGATTCACAAGTGTTGTATGTATGGTTTGATGCACTGATTAACTATATCTCAATTATTGGCTTTGCAACCGATGACGAATTGTTTGCAAAATATTGGCCAGCTGATTTACATATTGTTGGTAAGGACATAACGAAGTTCCATTGCGCGTTATGGCCGGCAATGTTAATGAGCGCAGATATTGAATTGCCTAACCAAGTGTACGCGCATGGATTCTTTACTATTGATGGACAGAAGATGAGTAAGACATTAGGTAATGTGATTGATCCAGCTGATGTTGGCACAGTATTTGGACTTGATGCATTAAGATATTTTCTTATTCGTGAAATTAAGTTTGGAGAGGATGGAGACTTTTCGCTTGAGCGGCTAAAAAATAGATATCATGAGGATCTAGCCAATGAGCTAGGCAATCTTGCATCTCGCATATTGAAAATGATAGAACAATTTGCTGAGGGAAAAATCCCAGAAGGGAAAGGATTTGCAACTAAGCCGTCATGGGATGAGCACATTGCAAAGATGGAAACCAAAGACTTTTTCGGTGCTATTGAACATATTTGGAGTATTATTCGTGATACAAATAAGTCGATCACTGAGAATAAGCCGTGGGAACTAGCAAAATCCAAAGACAAAGAGTTAGATTCTGTGCTATACTATTTAGCAGATACGCTGTATCATCTTGCATGGCTTTTGCATCCAATTACACCTGATACATCTGCAGCAATCCTTACACAATTGGGATGTGATATGGCAAAAGAACATAATCAGTTGTTTTCTGATTTGCAAACCGCGCATGTGTCTTCTGGACAGCAGATTGGTGAGATAACTATACTTTTTCCAAAAGTTGAATAGGAATTATGTGGCATCATTTATTTAATCCAGACGTCTTGCTGTACGTGATTCTTTTTGGTTTTGCGCTTTTTGGATGGTGGATGGGTGTAATACATGCAATTGGGTCGCTCGTAGGAGTTGTTGCCGGTGCGTTTGCTGCAAGTCATTACAATCAACAAGCTACTGATTGGTTCCTGTCACATGTAAATTTCCCAGAAGGGGTAGCGCATGTGATTGTTTTTTTCCTTACGTTCTTTCTGGTCAATCGTGCGGTTGGATTTGTATTCTGGATTATAGATAAGTCACTTGATTTCGCGCGGTTTGTTCCTTTTATAAAATCAGTGAACCGAATGTTGGGTGCAATTTTCGGATTTGTTGAAGGGGTGCTTGTACTTGGGCTCGGAATCGCGTATCTTAGCGCATTTCCTTTTGGTGCAGGAGTTGCTGAGTTCTTTGCCGATTCAACAGTGGCGCCATGGCTTGTTGATTCAGCACGGTTGTTGTATCCTTTGTTCCCAGAAGCGTGGGATAAAGTGCAGGGCTTGTTTGAGGATCCAATCGCAGCACCTACTGTTCCAACTGAGCTTCCGGACATTAATATAAATATTCCAATTGAACTTCCGGTTCCAGAATAATATGAAACTCGTTGACACACACTGTCACGTACATTTCAACGCATATAAGACGGACATGCACGACGTGGTCCGTCGTTCTTTAGATAAAGAAACACTAATGATTACAGTTGGAACGCAAAAGGACACAAGCAAGTCTGGAATTGAACTAGCGCAGCAGTATGATGGTCTTTATGCAAGTGTTGCGTTGCATCCGAATCACTTGTTTCCTGTGTTTATAGATGAGGATGAGGTTCCGTTCAAGACGCGCGAAGAAGATTTTGATTATGAATATTATAAAAAATTAGCCGAGCACCCAAAAGTAGTTGCAATAGGTGAGTGTGGATTAGATTGGTATCGCATTCCGGATAATCGCGATATCGAGGAAGTTAAGGAAAAACAGTTTAGAGTATTTCGCCAGCATTTGGATTTGTGTGAGGAAGTGGGTCTGCCGGTGATTGTACATTGTCGTGATGCACATGATGAGTGTGCGGATATTTTGAAAGAATATTTGGACGCTGGTAAATTATCTCGGCGTGGAGTAATTCATTGCTTTACCGGAACTTTAGAAGAAGCACAGCGCTATCATGATATGGGATTTATTACTTCATTCACAGGTATAATTACATTTCCACCAAAAAAATCCTCAGGTGAAGCCTTGAGTGATTTACAAAGAGTTGTTAAAGAAACACCACTTGAATATATGATGCTTGAAACTGATGCGCCGTATTTAACGCCAATACCGTATCGTGGAAAGCGCAATGAGCCTTGGTATGTAAGATATGTGGCGGAAAAAGTCGCTGAGCTAAAAGGCATCTCAGTAGAGGAGGTTGCAACTAAAACCACTGCAACAGCAAAGCGGATATTCAATATATAAGATAAAAAAGAACATGACCAGCAGAACGACGAATCTGCTGGTCATTGTTGTGTTGATGGGTCAGATACCACCAAGCGGAGTGTTGCTGATATCACGTGTCTCCTTGTAGACAGTAAGTCCACGTTCAGTGATGATGAGTTTGCCAAATGGATTAATTACTATCCATCCTTCATGTGCGAGAAAGGTGACAGCACCGCTCACCTGGTCAGTGTTGTACCTACCACCTTCTAGATGGGCAACGAGCAAGGCAATTGTAGCCTTGTCAATCCCGATGCGCCATCGATGTGGCTCGCGTATTGCTTTGAGAATTCTCCTCTGAAAACGGGTTATCGGGTGTGTTAAACTCAATTGACCTCTTAGGGCTTTGGAAAATCCACCCAGGTTAAGTATTCTAGTTTTTTTGTTTGTTGTCAAGTGAATGGCGCAGTTTTAATTTAAATATTCCTTGACATATACCCTAGATTTAGGTACAATACCCGCGTTCTAATTCTCATTACATCCTGTGAAAAACAACGATCAGCGCTATTATTGGTTCGCAATGCGAATATTTGGTGAGTTCACCACAATAATTGCGATTCCAGTTGTGGTTTTTGCCCTAATTGGGTCAAAACTTGGTAAAATCTATGGTCATGAGCCATGGTTTGTCTTAGCAGGATTTGTGATTGCTGGTCTGATTTCAGGCACAATCATACACAAAAAGGCGCATCGCCTGGGTAAGGAGTTTGATAAGATAGATAAGAAAACTGGGGATAAGTAAGATATGCAGATACCGTTGGCCGCTGAGCCGATCGCACATATTGGAAGCTTTCCAATAACCAACTCAATGATAAACGCGTGGATCGCCATTGCATTATTTTTGATTGTTGGCTTTATTGTAAAGCGTCGCAAATCACTGGTTCCGCGCGGGTTTATCAACTTTATTGAGGCAATTGTTGAGTTTATGGTTGATTTTATCGAAGGGTTGCTTGGTGATCGTCAAAAGGCATTGCAATTTTTCCCAATTGTTGGTTCATTGTTCCTATTTATTCTAATTTCAAACTGGATGGGGCTGTTACCAGGAACCGGAAGCATTGGTATTTGGGAAATGCATCATGGTGAAATTGTGTTAGTGCCGTTTTTGCGGCCAATTGGTTCAGATTTGAACATGACATTGGCAATGGCAGTATTCTCAGTAATTGGCGCGAACTTATTTGGCATTATGACCATTGGATTTTTCAAGCACATTGGAAAATTTATTCAACTCGGTGTGCTTTGGAAAAGTTTGCGCAAAGGTCCACTAGCGATTTTTGTGGCGATCATTGAAATGTTTGTTGGATTAATTGAGATTATTGGTGAGATTGCAAAAATGGTTTCATTGTCTTTGCGTTTGTTTGGTAATATTTTTGCCGGAGAAATCTTGCTAACAGTTATGATCAGCTTAGTTGCATATCTGGTACCAATTCCATTTATGTTCCTTGAAGTGATTGTTGGATTTGTACAGGCACTGGTATTTGCCGGCTTAACATTGGTATACTTGATGACCGCAACTTCACTGCCGCATGGTGATGAAGAGGCAGGAGCGCATTAATGAGTTGAATGGATATCGTGATAAAGTCGCGGTATGCACGTAATTCATTACTGGTTCGGAGGTAAAAAATCATTCCCCCTCCAGAAACAGTATAAACACAGAACATATGGATGTAGAATCAGCACGATTGCTTGCAAAAGCATTAGCTGTGGGCATCGGTGGTTTAGGGCCTGCGCTCGGTATTGGACGCTTGGTTGCTAAAGCCATGGAAGCTATCGGGCGCAATCCCGAAGCAGCAGGAAAAGTTTTTGTTCCCATGCTTTTGGGAGCTGCGTTTGCCGAAGCGATTGCTATTTATGCTTTGGTTGTAGCACTTTTGATGTAAATCAAAATGTTTCTGTGGTGCTGGAATTGCGGCGCCACAACTAACCTTTTGATATATGATAGATATTGCATATGCAGCAGAGGTAGCGCATGAAGCCGCAAAAGTGGCAGAAACCGCGTCACCACTAGGACAATTCGGAGTTAATGGCAAGATGTTTATTGCACAGCTTGTTAACTTTGTAATTGTGCTTTTGATTTTGTGGAAATGGGTTTTCACGCCGACATTGAAGACCTTGAAAGAACGCACAGACAAGATTGAAAAATCATTAGACGAGGCCGCGGCTATTGAAAAAGAGCGCCGCTCACTTGAGGCGGAAAAAGTAGAAGAACTATACAAAGCGCGTGAGCAAGGTAAAGAAGTAATCGCCTTAGCTAAATCAAAGTCAGACAAGATAGCTGATGTTATGCGCATTAAGGCAAAACAAGAAGTAGCAGAAGTGGTTGCTGGCGCAAAAGCGCAAATTGCGCAAGAGCGTGAGCAAATGAAAGCAGAATTGCGTGAGGAAACCATGGTGCTTGCGGTAGCTGTTGCAGAGAAAGTTTTGGCAAAAAAACTGGATAAAAATGCAGATGCAGAATTGATTAAGCAAGCACTCAAGGAAGTGAAATAATATGCGGAGTACACCAGCACAACTTGGTAAAGGGTTGTATGCGCTAACGCTTGGGCTTTCTCGCAATGAGCAAGAAGGAGTAGTTGCGCAATTTGCCACATTGCTCAAGCGTTCAGGAAAACTGCATTGGGCAAAGCGCATAATTAAATCATTTGTACAGTATAGTGAAGAACAAGAAAAGCGCGGGCAGGCAGAGGTAGTTGTTGCGCACGCACTAGCAGATCATGAACAAAAAGAGTTGAAACAGCAGTTGACCAAAGCATTGGGTGCAGAAGATGTTATTATTCGTGTAGATGAATCATTGTTAGGAGGGGCTAAAATAACTAAAGGGTTTACCATTATTGACGCAAGCGCTAAAGGACAGCTTGAACGCATGCATAACTAAACTAATATGAGTACGAAACAAATTGTAGAATCATTACAAAAACAAATCGCAGCTTTTGACAAAAAAGCTGATGTTCAAGAAGTTGGAACAGTCATTGAAGTTGGTGATGGTGTTGCACGCATGAGCGGTTTGGACACCTGCACATCAATGGAAATGCTTGAGTTTAGCTCAGGTGCTGCTGGCGTTGCTCTGAACCTGGAGGAAGAAACTGTTGGTGCGATTGTTTTGGGAGATACCACTACTATTAAAGAAGGAGATACAGTTAAGCGAACAAAGAAGATTTTGTCTGTGCCAGTTGGAGAAGGATTGCTCGGGCGTGTTGTTAATCCACTTGGTGAACCAAAAGATGGTAAAGGTGCTATTGATTTGAAGGAAACCTATCCAATTGAGAAAATCGCTCCAGGTGTGATGAAACGTGAGCCTGTTGATACACCTGTACAAACCGGTGTAAAAGCAATTGATTCAATGATTCCAATTGGCCGTGGTCAGCGTGAGCTTATTATTGGTGATCGTCAGACCGGAAAAACTGCAATTGCTGTGGATACAATCATTAATCAGCGTGATTCAGATATGGTTTGTATTTATGTGGCAATTGGGCAAAAAGAATCTAAGGTTGCGCGTATTGTTGCCAAGCTTGAAGAAGCCGGTGCAATGAAAAATACAATCGTGGTTGTGGCCGGAGCATCAGATCCTGCCTCACTTTCATTTATCGCACCATATTCCGGTTGTGCAATGGGTGAGTATTTCATGGACAAAGGACAAGATGTACTGGTTGTGTATGATGATTTGACTAAGCAAGCCTGGGCATATCGTGAAGTATCACTTCTGCTTCGTCGTCCACCAGGACGTGAGGCATATCCTGGAGATGTTTTCTATCTGCATTCACGATTGCTTGAGCGCGCTGCGAAAATGAGTAAGGAAAATGGCGGAGGATCACTAACTGCTTTGCCAATTATTGAAACACAGTCAGGTGATGTATCTGCATATATTCCAACAAACGTAATTTCAATTACTGATGGACAGATTTATTTGGAATCAGACTTGTTCTAT
>CAZKMQ010000002.1:0-39448 GCA_964554065.1 uncultured Gammaproteobacteria bacterium
AATATAGGTTTATGATTATATTAGGTTGCTCTAATAACATATGGGGGTGTAAATGAAGAGAATTCCAAATATTCCTTGGCTTGATCGAGAGGAGGTCAAGGATATCGTGCTCAAGCTTTTTGATTTGGGTTTGATCAAGGTTGATGATACGTTCAGCCTGCCGCTCAAAAGTGGCGGGAAAACTGACGTTTACATTAACTTGCGTGATGCGCGGAGTAAACCAGAAGCATTGCGGTATTTGGCCGGTGTGTTTACCAGGCCGCTTCGCATTGCAGACTGCAAGCGTTTCGTTGAGGTGCCGGATGCGATTTCGTGCCTTGCGCCTTTGGTCGCAGAGCAGTTGAGCATTCCTTATGTCACAGTACGCAAACAGGGCAAAAGTGGCCATGCGACAAGTGGCAAATTCATTGGTGAGCTTAATGCCAGTGAGCCTGTGTGCATTATCGACGATGTAATCACAGATGGCGCTTCCAAAAAACCTGCGATACATGTAATGCGTGATCGTGGAGTAAATGTGGATGCTGTCGTGGTGCTTGTAGATCGCATACGTGCCTGGGATCAGGATGGTTTTTCTCACATTCTTCAAGTGCCGGTTTGGGCTGGCATGACGCTGCATGATGTGCGACGAGTGTTGATCGAAGAAGGTCGGATGCGTCGGTGCGATCCTGCGATGGAGAAGAAGAATCCAATTATACTTGCGCTGGACATTCGCGATCCGCAACAGCTCCTGCCGATCCTGGAGCGCTTGCGCCCGCTTGGGTGTACGCTCAAGGTGAATGACTTGGTGTTTGAGGAGGGTTTCAAACACTTGCTTCCGGAATTGCAAGTGTATGGTCGTGTCATGGTGGACATAAAGGGCCACGATATTCCTAACACTCTTAACAACATCAGCATGCGTTTGTCCAAGTACGAGCCGTGGGCAGTCACGGTTCATGCGTCTGGTGGCACAAAGATGGTGGAACAGATTGCTGGCATTACTAGCCAGATCGAAACCAAACTGCTTGCCATTACTGTACTCACTTCACTCAAGGATGAGTGCAGGGACATTTATGGCAAGGAAGCGAGCGCTAAAGTCATGGATTTGGCTAGGATTGCCATGGATGCAGGAGCCAATGGTCTGGTGTGCAGCGCACATGAGGTCAAAGCATTGCGTGAGGTTTATCCAGAAGCATTGCTAGTTACTCCTGGTCTGCGAAGTCCTGGAGCTGATGCTGGTGATCAAGAGCGTGTTGCAACACCTGCCGTGGCTAAGAAGAACGGGGCAGATGGGCTGGTCATGGGTCGTCAGATCATGAACAGTATGGATCCAGTAGCTGAAGTGAAGCGCGTGCTCACTAAGGAGTTGGGGATCGTGCTGTAACAGCAAAAACAGCGAAAAAAGGCTGTATAGTTAACTCTATACGGTCTTTTTGTTTAAATTTAGCAAAATAATAGAGAAACGTCCACCCAGGACTTGACAAAATTATCAAAATATGCTATAGTGGCCAGTTCACAGTACTACTGTGCGCATTACAACGAGGAGAGAGTGGATAAAACAGGTGGATTTTTCTGCCTGCAAAAGATGGTTTGTATTCTCTTTTCGTAAAGATCTATACAAGCCATTTTTTGTTTCAGAGTGAGTAACGTGTAGAGGAGGGAACGCTTCAATTTGGACTGGCTTAAAATATATATTCGGCCTTAAGTCCATTGTGCAGCTCTTCTGCACTTTACTCGCTCTGATTGTCCGAACGTTTCGGCATGAAGATTGAGAATACGCTCTTCCTTGGAGGGAAAAATGAGCGCAGGATTCGATAGTAACTTCGCCCAGAACAGCAACCCCAAGACCAGCCGTGAGGACGGCGAGAAAGATGTCTTCGTCCCGGCCACTGTGGTCAAGGTAGAGGATGTGAAGCTGCGCCAGGCGCGGCTGGAGCGGATCGCAAGCGATCCGCGGTTCAAGAAGGAGTCGAAGTCGCAGAAAGAGCGCTTCACGCCGGAGTTCGAGATGTACATCTGCACCCGAGTTGGGTGCGGAACCAGCATGTCTCCGGCACAGGCGCTAGTGCCAGACCGGAGTGTATTCAGCAAGGAGTTGGGCAAGGAGAAGTTCTTGACCGATGACCTGAAGGTGCTCGCGGTCTGCGGTCGCAGATGCGTCGAGCTCAAGTACGGACCAGATTGCAGGTCTTACCGCCACAACCTGGTCTATCGGCAGCTGCTCTCTGATCAGCAGCGCGACTACGAGCGCAAGCAGCGCAGAGCGCAGTATTTCCCGCGGTCGGAGCGTAAGGCTCCGGGCGCAAAGACCAAGGGCGCCTTCGGCAACGTCCAGAACTCCGGCTCGGATTCGTACCGGGCCAAGAAGGCGGCGAAGCGGGCTGCCTCCAAGGAGCTTCGCGACGGCATGAAGGGCAGCGAGAACGGTCAGACCGGTGCTGACCGCGCTGGCAAGAAGAAGTAGCCGACTTCTTCGCCAAGTCCTAGCCCACGCTAGGCAAACCAACGGAACGGGGTGATGATGCAACGCGTGTCACCCCAATCCAACTGATCAGTTCACTTTGTGGAATGATCTGAGGATTTTTACAATAAATACTCTATCAGAGTGAGGAATGTGAGAGGAGGGCACACATAGAGATAGGCTTAAAATCTAATTTCGGCCTTTAAATCTCGACCAACTTCTCCCACATTCCTCACTCTGATTCGTTATGTGTTTACGCACGTGATGAAAAAGAGTAAAATCTAGAACAGTTCCTAGGAGGGATGTTCACATGTCTGACTCGAAAGAGAAAGACCGTCGGCCTCGTCGTCCTCGACAAGGTCAGAGTAGCGGTGGTAACATCGCATCGTCAATTGCAGGCTGGCAGTTCCAAGGGACTGATCCAGCAGGAGTGAACCTGCTCGAGCAGGTTCGCGAGAATCTTCGTGCGCGGGAGGAGTCTGAATCGGAGGAGCAGGAAAATCGTGCTCCGTTCAAGGTGCAGCCGCCGGAGATGGTGGAGTGCACAATGGATGATTGCGACAAGGAAGGTCCTTTTCTTTTCCGCAAGGCCTCCACTCCGAGAACTGACAAGATCGCCTTGTTCCTTCACAAGGACGAAAGCGATCTGACCGCTGATGACATCCTTACCGTGGCTACGTGTCGTCGGTGTGGTCGTCGTTCCAAGAACACGTCGCCCATCGTGACCGTCTGGCGCATTGTCGTCGGGTGTATCGGTGACGAGGAGGGTTTCAGGCCTCGGCGGGGGAAGGATTCGCAAGTCAAGACTCGCAAGCCGAGTCGGGCAGAGCAAATCCGTCAGCAGAAGCTGGAAGAAGGCGGAAAGGAATGTGGTCAGAAAGGGTGTCAGTTCGTACTGATGCCTGATCAGGTTCGGTTCCCCAGTGATCTTGGAGAGCTGGCATCAGTTGCTGGCGTCGAGGTTGGGGAGTTGGGCTGCGATCACGTCTTTGACTTGATTCGGTGCAAGAAGCACTTCAAGCCGACCTGGGGTATGGACTTTCGCAGCAAAAGCGTGACTGATTACCAGAGTACCAAGGATGGTATTCTGGCGGCACGTGAGTTGGTTGAGATCGAGGCTCAGGAAGAGCTCGCGGAGTGTGAGCAGCAGGCCAAGGCCAAGGAGGCTCGGCTTGCCAAGAAGAAGGAGCTTCGTGAGGCTCGACTTGCTAGCAAAGCGTCTGCTCCTAAGAAGGCAGATGCTGATGCTCATCGCAAGACTAAGGGGCGTCGTGCTTCCACCAAGAAGCGCAGTTCTCGTCCGCGATCTTCTGGTGGTGACAAGGGGGGTGGCTCTCGTCACTCTTCCGGAAAGGCGCATCAAGCACCTAGCTTGAGCTCATCGCAGCGAAGTGATGACGAGCGACAGCCGAGAATCTGGATCACGAAGGCTTCGCAGCCTGTGGTCACGAAGATCTCAGGTCTTTCGAAGATCGCCATGGAGATCAGCTCCATGAGTCTGGATACTGATGACCTGAGTCAGGAAAGCGCAGATGCGCTGGCTTGGGCAAAGATGTTCGTCTTGGCGGAGAAGTTCGGAAGCAGCACGAAGAAGCTGCATCCGCCACAGATGGTCGTCGAAATGCTCACCGTCAACTAAATTCCTCACTAACGTGAGGTCCTTACATCATGTTCTGTGGTGTAAGGGGATGGGGTGGCTTAGTTAACAGCTAAGTCACTCCCGCCCAATTCTATTCATCGCTCAATTTTCAAACTTTTCACAGAGCGGTGATTAGATAGGGTGTCATCAGATGCTCTACTGTCTATACTTTTGACAAAGGGCTTACCAGCCTGGTTTTACAAAGGGTGCGTACCGGAAAAATCTTTCAGTACATATGACAGACATGACGTTAAGTAAAAGACGTCACTGGATCGTTCTTGCAGCCGACAGCATTGCAATGTCAGTCTTATAAAAGCCACGAAGTGGTCAGCTGGCGGTGTGAATGGAAGATTGTGAAAACCTCATTTTAAGAGGGGATTAACAATCGGAAACCGGCGCCTGTATGCAGGCAGCAATGTCAAGACGAAAAAACAAACAGGGGAGGATCGCTGGATTGCTCTGCATTCCAAACACTCCCTATCCCACAGCAAGACAAGCGCACATTATATCCCCACTCTCTCTTGTCTTGCTATGGGAGACAATAAATCGGTCGTATGGCCGGTTTTTTGTTTGAAAAAAATTTGCTATTGCATAAAAACCCATATATTTGTATACTTTTGTCACATTGTTAATAACCCTTAAGCTATCATACTATGGCAAAAGGCCTTTCAAAGTCACAGCTCATGACAGAGCTTAGTGAAAAGTGGGGTGTTTCAAAGAAAGAAGCAACCGAAATGTTTGAAGGATTTATCGATTTGGTGTTTGACCACGTTAAATCTGATGGGGAGCTTATGCTTCCAGGAATGGGTAAGCTAGTAAAAGCGCATCGTAAAGCGCGCATGGGACGCAATCCAGCAACTGGTGAGGAAATTCACATTGCTGCAAAAACCGTTGTAAAGTTCCGTGTTTCAAAATCTGCTAAAGACTCAATTCTGTAAATTTAGACGTTTATTGAAAAACCTGCCTGAAAAGGTGGGTTTTTTGGTATATTTAGCTTGACAAAGTCGATTATTTGTGTTATTCTAGGAAGTACTTTGTCGACCATGTATGTACAGGAAACACGGCATGTTGCGCGTGTTTAGGTTTGAAAGCTGTTGTACAAGATACAGGTTACATCTTCGCCGTAAGGCAAGGGAGTTGAAAATGACAAAGTTGATTGAGTTCCTGAAAAAATTAGGTGAGGCAATCCTCATCTTGGTTTGCTCCTTTAAGTGGGGCTTCTTGCCACAGAAGTTCTCTCCAGAGTTCGACTGGAGAAACAAACCAAAAACTCGAGTATCTGAAGGTGTTGTGGTCTGGTACTCGTGTGCATTGAGTATTGTCTTCAGTTGGTACATTGCTGAAGACGCGCTTCTTGTGTGGTTTAACCCATGGATCTACTTGATCCTTCCATTTGCTGTACTTCTTCTTGGTTTGCCACTGCTAATGCTCATTCAAGATAATAGAAGCGGGTATGCTCATCGCTCTTGGTCGTCTACGTTCAAGCTGAACGCTAGTGCAGTTTTCTTTGGGGCAGTCCTGTTTGTTGGGTCTGCGCTCATAGCAATTGCGATGAGTTCTAGCTATGCATGGTATCAGTTACTAGTTGTGGTACTTTGTGCTCAGCTAGTCGCTGTCACACTTTTTTTCATTCTGAATCCAGATACCAGCATGAATGAGAGAAAGAGAGCAGGAGGATTCCTAGTTGCTGCGCTTGTGTCATGCTCTATGACGCTTTTCATGTCGTTCTACTACTTTCTCATGCTTGTTAGTGTGGTGGTAGTGGGTGCGGCGTGGGTGCATCGTGGTCGTGATCTCTGGAAGGACATCCGAATAGAGGTACATCGTAGTATCTGGGGGAAGCTCGAAGCCGAGGCGAACATTCTTCATTTAGAGCTTAAGCTCACGCAGAAGGCTGCAAAGATAGCTGAGGCTGATCTTGCTTTGCAGGTTGAAGTTGCTAATAAAGCAATCGAAACAGTGGATCTAATGCGAAAAGGAGAAGCGGAATTGTTGCGTAAGATTAATGATCTGACGCTGAAGCTCACTGATATCTGTGAGTTCAAGTCCACGTTGGCTCTGATCATCACCAGAATTCGCAACGACCGGCGTCGCGGAGACAAGCATCTTGGTGAAGCGCGACGTGATCTAGAACGATTCTTCGCAGTTCTGGTTCCTGACGAGAATGAGAGGCTTGCGCAGTACTACCGGGCAGAACACCCAGACGAGGAAAGGGCCAAGCAGGCTGTCTCGTGAATAGTTTAAAAAAACAACTAGAGTGTGATTGTTGAGTAACACTCAGCGATTGAACTCTCCCCGCATACGCGACGCGTATGCGGGGTAGTTTTTTTATTTAGACTTTAAAAGTTGGCTATACTTTGCGCGTTGGCTATACACCATGTACATGATTAAGCCAAAGGCAATGTATGCAGGTGTTCCTCTCAAAGTTATGTATTGTAGATCGGTAAAAACATGGAATAGTAAGAAGTTGAATGTAATAGGAACCATGAGCAGTGCTGCCAAGGCAACGTAGCGGTTTGTAAGGAATGCAATGCCACAAATCAATGAGATGATGCCAATAGTAGGGAATATGTATCCTGTTGATACGATTGCTTGAATAAGTGGCCAGCCTTTATCAGTGAATAGTTCTGGTGAATATGCAGCCGTTGGCAAAAAACCGAACTTTGAACCGGCGAGAAAGAGCAGGAAAAGTCCTGTGATTATGCGAATTGTGTGGTGAAGATATTTCATATAGTTTATAAAAACCCCGGGCGCGAGCCCGGGGTTGATTCATTTATACTGTAGGTGCTGGTGGCTCTGGGGCAGGTGTAGGTTCAGGAGCGGGCTCAGGCGCTGGCTCTGGCTCACTTGGCCCGCCTTGGGATTTCTTTAGTGCTTCTTTAAGGTTCTTTCCAGCTTTGAATTTTGCTACTTTGGTTGGGTGGATTGTGATTTTCTCTGATGTGTTCTGTGGATTCACACCAATGCGCCCTGCGCGCACGCGTGATGAGAATGTACCAAATCCTGCAAGTACTACTTCGCCATCCTTAGCCAATTGGCTGGTGGCTATATCCATGAAAGCCTGCACCATATCTTCTGCTTCTTTTTTTGTGACATTTGCCCGTGCTGAAATTGCTTCAGCGAGTTCTGATTTGTTCATAATGATACCCCTCTTTTTGAGGCTAAGATTTACATCCCTAATATATCATAAATTAGGGAAATAATCATGGTGTGGAAAACTTTACCGTGCGTATTCCATAACTCGAGTCTCTCGAATCACGATCACTTTGATCTCACCAGGGTGCTTAAGCTCTGCTTCAATCTCGCGTGCAATATCTTTTGCCATGTTGTATGCGCCATAGTCATCAAGCTCTTTTGGGTTCACAAATACACGGATTTCACGTCCTGCTTGAATAGCATAAGCCTTTTCAACTCCTTTTTGTCGCAAGGCAATGTTTTCCAAATCTTCAAGACGTTGCACATATTGTTCGTATGAATCGCGGCGTGCTCCAGGGCGAGCGCCTGATAGTGCATCAGCAACTTTGGAGATTGATCCTAGTAATGTCTTAGGCTTGTCTTCATGGTGTGCAATGCAACAGTATGCGATCTCTTCTGGGTAGTTGAACTTTTTCATAATAGTGTACCCAATTTCTGGGTGTCCGCCTTGTGTCTCGTGATCTACAGCCTTTCCAATATCGTGGAAAAGTCCAGCAATCTTAGCAGCTTGTGGGTCAGCGCCAAGTTCTTTAGCTAGCATTGTACACATATATGCTACTTCTTTGGCGTGGTTCAGCTGGTTTTGGCCGTAACTTGTTCGGTATTTCAAGCGTCCTAGGATTGAAACCAACTTAGGGTCTGTTCCTGTAATACCAAGTTCGTATAATGTTTCTTCACCAGCTTTTTTAATGTCCAAAGCCAGTTCTTTCTTTGCTTCTTCTACGAAATTCTCAATGCGAGCTGGGTGAATTCGTCCGTCTTTAATTAGTTTTTCAAGTGCGATGCGTGCTACCTGACGACGAATTGGCGCGTAGCTGGCAATAGTAACCACGCCAGGAGTTTCATCGATAATAAGTTCACAGCCAGTAAGACGCTCAATGGTTCGGATATTGCGTCCTTCTTTCCCAATAATGCGCCCTTTCAAATCTTCACTTTCAAGCTTAACCGTTGATGTGGCGTTTTCAGAAATACAAGATGCAGCATAGCGTTCCATTACTGTGCTCAAAATTCGGTTGGCTTTGCGGTCGTACTCTTCTGAGTTAGCGTGATCAAGCTTCATAATGCGCATAGCCAAGTCTTCGCTTGCGCTTTTTTCCACTTGATTAAACAGTTCTTCCTTAGCTTCTTCAACTGAAAGTCGAGCAACTCCTTCTAGTTTTTTAACTTCTTGCTGACGGATTTGTTCTACTTCACCAGCTTTATTTTTTACCATTTCAATTTGTTCCTTGAGTTTTTCTTGGCGATCTTGGAACTCCATGAGCTTATTGTCAAACATGCTTTCACGCTTTTCAATACGTGATTGCATCTGCTTGAGTTCGCCGCGGCGGTTATTCTCTTCTTTTTTTGCTTCATCCAAAACTTTCATAGCCTTATCCTTAGCTTCCAGCATAATTTGCTGTTGCTTAGTCTTGGCTTGAGTGATCATTTTGTCAGCCTTGGCCTCCATTGAATTGGCATTAGCTGCGGCAATTTGCTTACGCAAAAGATACCCAACTAAAAGACCAATCAACGCGGCAATTATAATGATAAATTGTTGCATACGCGTGTGCGTATTTCTAAGATGCAAATATGCGGACCAATGGTCCGTGCGTGATCTAGTGAGTTTTTCCCCGAGAAATCAGCATAATGGGGAACAAAGGAGTTAAAGTCAAACTATCTCTACACATCGATTCTTCCGCAAACAACAGCACTCAGAAATACCAGTTATGTTTATAAGAATATAGTATGCTCAGCATACCGTATTTGGGTGAGGTTGACAAGAGTATCCACATATGGTAGGCTTTTCGTCTGCGCTGTTATGCGGTACAATAGTGCAGCCTGAGAACTCAAAAACACATAGGAGGGGTTATTGAGTAATCAAAGTAGTAATTCTGGACACGCGATGTGTGTCAAATGCAAGCGGGAATATCCCATTCCTGCGTGTGTTACCTCGTCCATTGATTCCATGGAGCGCGCCAAGTCTCGCAGGGGAGAGCTCGGTGCACTGACTATGGAGGATGTGGTCAAGTATCATGTTCATTGTGGTAGAGATTCACGGCATGTTGTCGGAGAGATCCACCAGCTTCGCACAGTAATGAGTCAGATAAGCCGTATTTCGCGGCGCAAGTCTGGCGTTACCACGCGCAAAGCATCCACTGCAAGGACTCGCGGTGGCCGAAAAGATCGTACGCGTACATACGCGTAGAGTACAAACAATCCAATAAGGCTCTGAGAATAACGCGCGTCCTATACCGGGACCATTTCTCAGAGCTTTTTCTTTTTAGAAAGTTTTTGTTTGCCAGTTTTTTGAATCAAGTTCAGCAATTTCATGCGCATCTTCAAGTGAGTATTCTCCAATTGATGTGCGTGTTAATTTTTCTGCAAACGCTCCACATCCCAAAGCTTGGCCAATATAATGAACCAGAGTGCGGATGTATGTTCCTGTTGAACACTTTACTTCTAGTGTTGCGTGGCATGGATCAATTTTTAAGATGTTTATTGAGTGGATGTTTATGGTGGATGGTTTGCGTTTTATTTCTTTGCCTTGGCGGGCAAGTTCATACAGTTTTTTGCCTTTGACTTTTTTGGCGGAAAACATTGGCGGGGTTTGCTTAATTTGGCCGATGAACTGTGGAATGGTTTTTTCTAAAAGCTCATGAGTAATTGGTGTGTTCAGCGGGGTGGGGGAAACCACGCCATCAATATCTTGGGTATCTGAAGTTGCGCCAAAATGAGCAGTGACGTGATAGGTTTTGTCTAGTATTTTGAATTCATCCAAGCGGCGTGTGGATTCGCGGCTGATCCCAACAATAAGTAAACCTGATGCAAACGGATCAAGTGTGCCGGCATGGCCGATGCGGCGCTCGCCGGTGATTGACCGGAGTTTGGCGACAATATCGTGAGATGTCCAGGAAATCGGCTTGTTTATGAGGATAAATGGCATGGGGTTGGTAGCGACGAAATTGAGGAAAGTGGGAATGTATTTCCAATTTCCGAGATAAGGAAGTTCAAGCGAGCAAAGCGAGCTTGACAGATTTAATGATTTCTGCTATTATCTCCTGTCCGCTCATTTAATACAAATGGCTTCAGATGCTTGGGATAACCTAGGCATCTGCAGCTACAGGAGCTGCGAAAAGCGAGGTAGTCATGGAACAGACTGCAAAAAGCAAACTCATGATGGATCTGCTGGTTCTGTCTGGGGATTTTCCCGAGACCATGAGTTTGATCAATGGAAGCCGAGAGCAAGGAGCGGAAAGGTTGCTCTACGCACTTGGCTTTGTCTACTGCGATGCGCTGGAAAATGGACTGTTGTCCAAGCGAATCAAAAAGGCAATTATCGCAACTGGAGATTTTCTGCTTGAGCCTGGTTGTTGGGAAAACCGCCAGAAGATGCATTGCTTGGCAGGACTGCTCAAAGACGCGGCAATGTCGTTGATGACGCAGGGGCAGAGGGATAAGTTGCGAGCGGTGTAGTTCATACAGTGTGTTGTGATTAATAGCTCGCTGATGCACATACCCATTTGTTATAATCACGCACAATCCACCACTTACTTAACGTGAGTGGTGGCTCTTTTTTTACTCTAATCTTGCTTTTTTTAGCGATTTTGCTATACTCTCACCACTATGAACGTCACTGAATTAGCCCGCAGAATGCGAATGAACACACACACGCTCCTGGAAATCCTCCCGGAGTTTGGTTTTGATATTGGTAAAAAGGCTATTAAGGTGGATGATCGTGTGGCGCAGAAGATTATGCGGCAAAGTCGTCGTATTAAGGAGTCTTTGGAAAAACGCAAGAAAGTTGAAGCTGATAAGCAGAAGCAGCTTGAGAAGGAAATGCGTCAGGAGCGCGGTGAATCAGTGTCTATTCCTGATGTAATTACGGTTCGGGATTTTGCGGATCGTCTTGGGTTGCCGGTGACTGCGGTTATTACTGAGTTGATGAAAAACGGGATTTTGGCAAATTTGAATCAAAATATTGATCGGGATACGGCTACGGTCCTTGCTGAAGACTTAGGATTTACTGTGGCTACAGATGAAGGTGAGGATGAATCTGGAGAAAGCACTGAAGTTGTTGATGCATTGGAAACTGCGCTTGAAAGTCAGAATAAAGACAAGATGCAATCACGTCCTCCAGTTGTTGTGGTGATGGGGCATGTTGATCATGGTAAAACACGGTTGCTTGATAGTGTGCGCGAGACCAATGTGATTGATACTGAGTCTGGAGGAATTACGCAGCATATTGGTGCGTATCAGGTTTCAAAACAAGACCAATTGATGACTTTTATTGATACTCCAGGACATGAGGCGTTCACAGTGATGCGAAGTCGTGGTGCTCGGATTGCAGACATTGCTATTCTGGTGGTTGCCGCAGACGACGGCGTGATGCCACAAACTGTTGAGGCGATTAATATTATTCAGGCGGCGAAGTTGCCAATGATTGTAGCGATTAATAAGATTGATAAGCCAGAAGCTAATGTTGAGAAAGTAAAGACAGAATTATCGCAGCGCAACATTGTTCCAGAAGAGTGGGGAGGTAAAGTTCCAATGGTTTCTATTTCAGCTAAGGATGGAACGAATATCCCTGACCTTTTGGATACTATTTTGCTAGTGGCGGAAATGGAAACAGAAAATATTAAGGCGGTTCCAGGACGTGCTGCTGTGGGAACAGTGATTGAATCGCACGTGGATAAAGGTGAGGGTCCAGTTGCAACTATTTTAGTTCAAGCTGGAACATTGAATCGTGGTGATGCACTTGTTGTGAACAATCAAATTTATGGAACAGTACGAGCGATGCGCGATTATACTGGCGCTGATGTTTCTGCGGCAGAACCAAGTACACCGGTGAAAATTCTTGGGTTTAAGTCTGCGCCGCAGGTCGGGGACATTCTTGATGTGTCGCAAAGAAAGAGCGCAACTAAAGTTAAAAAGACTCGCGGCAGTGGTGCAAAACCTCCAGTAACTCAACAAGCAGCTGCAGCTGAAAATGAAGATGATGGAAAGAAGAAGGTTTTGAATATTGTTATTCGTGCTGATGTACTTGGTTCATTGGAAGCGATCACTAACTCTATTGAAAAGTTTCAACACGAAGAAGTTGCTGTTAAGGTTGTATCTAAAGGCCTTGGAAATATTACAGAAACAGACGTTGATAAAGCGCAAGGAAGTGGAGCTCAGATCTTTGCATTCCATGTGCAGGTGCCAGCAACAGCAAAAGAGCTTGCCGGAACCAAGGAAGTTAAAGTGAAGAAGTTCGAAGTGATTTATGCGCTGCTTGAATATATTGAGGATGAGTTGCAAAAGCTCTTGCCATCTGAGAAGATTGTAACTGAGCATGGGACAGCGCAGGTGTTGGCGATTTTCCGTACAGATAAGTCAGGTATGACAGTTGGTTGTAAGATTACATCTGGGAAATTTGTTAAGGGGGCTAAAATTCGTGTCACTCGTGGCGAATATCAAGAGGGAATTGGTGTGGCGGAAAGTTTGCAAATTGGAACATCAAAAGAATCTGAGGTGCACGAGGGAACTGAATTTGGTATGCGCTTTGATGGGAAGACAAAGGTACATGTTGATGATATACTGGAGGCCTATACTGAAGAAATTAAGGAGCGTAAGATTGCATTCAAGCATCTTGCGGATAAATAAAAACATATATGGATTTAACAGATGCAAACTTTCAAAAAGAAGTTCTTGAGTCAGACAAGCCGGTGCTTGTGGATTTCTGGGCGCCGTGGTGTGGTCCATGTCAGATTATTAAGCCGATTATGGAAGATTTGATTGCAGAGTATGCGGACAAGGACATTGTGATCGGAAAGATGAATGTGGATGAGAACGGCGAGACTGCTAGTAAGTTCGGAATTATGAGTTTGCCTTCTTTCAAAGTGTTCAAGGGCGGCAAGATTGTCAATGAGGCAGTTGGTGGAATTGGTCGTGATGGTGTTGTGAAATTGATTGAAAGCGCTTTGGAATAATTTTATTTGTGGTGGATTTTAAAAGCCCTCGACTAATGGTCGGGGCTTTTTGGTTAGTGGTTTTTTTGTTTGGACTAGTTGTCCACCCAACGGCATGGTGGGAATCCGGTTCTTGGGATTTTCACCCGGTCGATTCGCATGGCTAATGAGCGAATGTTATGTTCCGGGTTGCTGTGAATGTGCCGCGCTAGAGCCACTTCAACATCGCAGCGCATGGAGATGATCTCTATCTCGTAGTCATAGTTGCGGCCATGTGTGAAGTATGGAGAAATTTCCCAGAGAGCTATGTTGCAGTTGTCTACAACGATACACTCGCGGCCTTGCTTGACAGCATGAACGAACTTACTCCAGCAGTACATGTGTGCTTGAGTGAGTTCCTCTGGGTTGAAACGGAATTCTCCAGAGATCGAGTCGATGAAGTACCTGTCGGCACTGCATACTGTTGCGTCTTTGAAGTGTTTTTCTTGGTAGTGAGTTTTCCCAGAGCCGGGAATACCACGCATGATCTTGATTTGCTTGGCCATTTTGTCCTCCAGTGCCCTAGGTAAAACAAGAAAATATAATAGCATGAAATTGGGATTTTGTCAAGCTATTGTACTTGACAAACAATCAAAAATTTGCTAGTGTTATCTAGCTAATCCCAAGCGGGAGAAGCTACCATAATTCTGCGTAAAGTTCGTGGTCCGCTGTGAAACCGGCACGAGGTAGAGGCATGGGAAACATGTTGCGCTAAACCCGCAATGTAGTGAGAGTTTTTTACAATAGATAGAGAGGTGAAACATGACTGTTCGTACCGGTCGTGTAAGTGCCCAGGAGAAAGCGCGTCGCGAACGCGTTGCAGGAAGTCTTGCTGGTAAGTTCGGCAAAGCTACTGACATGATTCTCCAGGGAAAGCGTACACCTGATCAAGCAAAAGTACTGGAGCGAGCGCTACAAGCGTTTCGTGATGGTCAGCTTGTGGGTGTTGTGTGTAGAGCGCAAACCGCAGATGCAGCACAGCTGCAGCCAGTATTGTCACTTCTTGTGGCAGACTCGGCTATGCCTGATGATCTGAAGAAGTACTTCCGCCAACGTGGTGTGCGGTACATCGGTGAGATCTACAAGCTGATCTGGGATAATCGCGGTAAGGGCATGCGTGAGCGTCGTGAGCAAGTCTTTGACTTTCTTAAGTTGACGCTTGGTTTGCCAGAACAAGTGAACGTGGATGTGATGTGGCGGCCCCCATACTGGGACGATGCAGGATTCCTCGCTTTGCTGAACCAGCCTGTGGGCGCAGTGGTGACTGATACTGGTTATTACGATCGCGGCAAGCATGGTAGAGGAAGCTATCGTCCAGGTCATCGTTGGATGTATGCTAGAAAAACCCGGATGCGTTTTCTGCATGAAAAGGGTATTCACTACGCTGGTGACTATCTGCGGTCTGGTCGTGTTCCTGAACCTGGTTCCCATGGTACTACTCTGGGTGACTGGGGTATGGGATCGATTAAGAACAAGCAGTCCACCTTGCAGAAGAACAGTGGGTTGTGGGCTGCTGCGCTTGTGCCACTGGACTGGTCTGCTCCTAAGGAGATTCCGTCTGAGTGGGTGGAAGAGCTGCTGCTGATCGATCAAGAGATGGCAGAAGACGAAGCTCGTGCTTTAGAGCGTGAGCAAGAAGCACAGCGCAAGCATGAAGAGCAGTACAATCTTGAAGAGCGTAAGCGCCGGGTGTTTGAAAAATCTCACGGATTGATTTATGCATTTCGAGCGTCTTTGGCTTCTCCTACTGACGTTTATGAGTATCTAAGGGGGTTGAATCTCTTTCGGTCGGTGGATGAGCTCGAGATTTCTGTGCGTAACTCCATCACTTTGCGTAACGCCAGAATTCGTTTTGTTGGTGAGCTGGTCTGTAGAACTGAAGCGGAGTATCTCAGGTTCAAGAATTCTGGTAGGAAGTCCTTGAAGGAGATCAGGGAAGCTCTTGCAGAGATGGGGTTGTCCTTGGGGATGTTCCAGGATCCGATTTCGCTGGGTTACCTTAATGCGGTTCTGAGTGTTTGCAAAACAGGTGTTTCATCTGCGCAACAAGACTACGAGTTGATCAAGGGTGCTCTTATCAAGCATAGAGCGGCGACAAATCCTGATCCACTGGCTGAAGCGTGGGAGGACGCTGAAGAGTAGTAGTCTAGCATCGTAACTAACAAGGCCCAAGCAGCAACAACTGCTTGGGCCTTTACTTTTGTCTGGTTTTTCGCCACAATGGAGTCACTATGGAGAAATACGATTTTAAAAAGTCTGAGAAAAAGTGGCAGAAGTATTGGGAAAAGCATGGCACATTTCGTGCGCATGATTTTAAAATGGATAAGCCAAAGTATTATCCGCTTGTTGAGTTTCCTTATCCATCAGGAGTTGGTTTGCATGTTGGTCATCCGCGGCCGTATACTGCCTTGGATATTGTTGCGCGCAAGCGGCGTATGGAGGGATATAATGTATTGTTTCCAATTGGGTGGGACGCGTTTGGTTTGCCAACAGAAAATTATGCGATTAAGACAGGTCGGCCGCCTGCTGAAGTTACTGCTGAAAATATTGCGAATTTCACAAAGCAGATTAAGTCTCTTGGTATTGGTTTTGATTGGTCGCGTGAGGTTAACACAACGGATCCATCATATTATAAATGGACGCAGTGGATTTTCTTGCAGTTATATAAGGAGGGGTTGGCATATAAAGCGAACATTCCAGTGAATTGGTGTTTGAGTTGCAAAATTGGACTGGCAAATGAAGAGGTTGTTGATGGTGCGTGTGAGCGTTGTGGTGGTGAGGTGGAAAAGCGTGACAAAGAGCAATGGATGCTTGCGATCACAAAGTATGCTGATCGCTTGCTTGAGGATTTGGACACTGTAGATTATATTTCGCGCACAAAAGTTCAACAGAAAAATTGGATTGGAAAAAGCGAAGGTGCTGAATTGGAATTTGCTATTGATGGAAGTGATGCAAAGATTCGTGTGTTTACAACTCGGCCAGACACATTATTTGGCGCTACGTATATGGTGCTCGCACCTGAGCATGAATTGGTGGAAAGTTTGAAAGAAAAAATAACTAATTGGGCGGCAGTTGAAAAATATCGCAGCGCCTCACGCAAAGTTAAAGAAATTGACCGAGTGGCTGAAGGTCGCGCTAAGACCGGTGTTGCTTTGGAGGGTGTTTTTGCGGTGAATCCTGCAAATGAGGAAAAGATTCCTGTTTGGATTGCAGATTATGTTCTTGCATCATATGGAACTGGTGCGATTATGGCTGTGCCAGCGCATGATGAGCGGGACATGGAATTTGCAAAGCAATTTGATTTGTCCGTGGTCGAGGTTGTTGATGAGGATGGCGTATTGGTGAGCTCAGGTGAATTCGATGGATTGGATTGGGAGGATGCAAAATGGGCGATCACTAAAAAAGTTGGTGGTAATCGCACTACGCAGTTCAAGTTGCGCGATTGGGTTTTTTCACGTCAACGATATTGGGGTGAACCGATTCCTTTGGTGTATTGTAAAAAGTGTGCGGATTGGATTGCATTACCCGAAGATCAGCTTCCACTTGAGTTGCCAATTGTTGAAAAGTACGAGCCAACAGATAATGGTGAGTCTCCGCTTGCGTCTATTGACGATTGGGTGAAGACAGAATGTCCGAGTTGTGGAGGGTCTGCACGACGTGAAACAGATACAATGCCGAATTGGGCAGGGAGCAGTTGGTATTTTTTGCGGTATACTGCAGCGGATGATGAGTTATTTACGCGTGAGAAATCTTGGCAGCGCGATTCAATCGAGCACAACGAACATGATGCTGCGGTTTGGGAGACATTTTTGAAAGTGCGTGAGATTGCAAAGAATGAGGGTGTGGACTTTTGGGTGTGTGGCAGTCTTATGATAAATGCTTTGAATCGCAGTGTGTGGGAGCACATGGATGATCTAGATATTCATGTGCATGGTTGTGATTATGAAAAATTCATTGCTGCACTTGTTGGTGCAGGAATGGTTGAAAATAATCGTCGTGAAGGTAGCGTGCAAATTACACATGGTCAGGTTGATGTTGAATTGGTTGAAGTAATTGATGAAGGTGGTGATGACTATTCTTATTACAGTAATGGGCAGAAGATTCTGATGGCGCATAATGATTTGGAACATGTTGAGCGTGGTTTGTTAAATGGAGTTTCTTTCAGAACTGTATCGCCATATCATGCGTTATATCAATATACATATTTGAAAAAATATTTTGAGCGTGCAAAGGAGGGTGATGAAGATAAGAAAAAGTTTTTGCATGATTATTTGAGTGCGCCAATTAATTATTGGATGGGTGTGGATTGGTACAATGGTGGCATGGAGCACACGGTTTTGCATTTGTTGTATTCACGGTTTTGGAATAAATTCTTGTTTGATATTGGTGTTGTGCCGACTTCGGAGCCTTATAACAAGCGTACAAGTCATGGATTGATTTTGGCTAAGGGTGGTGAGAAAATGAGTAAGTCGCGCGGCAATGTTGTGAATCCTGATGAGATCGTGGAAAAGTATGGTGCTGATGTGTTTCGCATGTATGAAATGTTCATCGGGCCGTTTGATCAGGCAGCTCATTGGGATCCGCAAGGGCTTATGGGTGTGAAACGTTTTATTGATAAGGTTTGGAAGTTGCAATCCAAGGTTGAAGATGCTGAGCAGGATGATGTGATGTTGCAGAAAGTGAATTATCTTATTCACAAGGTTAGCGTAGATGTTGAGGCAATGCGATTTAATACTGCAATTTCTGCCATGATGGAATTTGTTAATTATTGTTCGGGCCTTGATGAGGTGCCGTTGTCTTCAATGCGCTTGTTAGTTAAGGTGTTGTCTCCGTTTGCACCACATATGGCTGAGGAGTTATGGGAGAAGTGGGGTGATAAAGAATTGTCTATTAGTAAATCTGATTGGCCGCGTGCAAATCCTGACTTATTGATACTTAGTGAAGTTACATATGCGGTTCAGGTCAATGGTAAGTTGCGTGCAACAATCACAGTTGATGCAGATGTTCCGGAAGATGAAGTGCAGGAATTGGCTTTGGTGCATGAGAAGGTTGTGAAATGGTTGGATGGCAAAAAACCCAAGAAGGTTATTTTGGTAAAAGGTAAGATGGTGAGCATTGTTGTGTAAACAGTTTATCCTGAAATTATCCAGGCTAGCGCCTGGATTTTTTTGTTGTTGAATTGTACAATGATCTAATTCTATGATTACAAAAATTATACAGTCGCCTTCGCAGCGCTTTGTGTGGGTATGTTTGATTGTGCTTATTGTGATGGGGGTGCGAGTATTTGTGCAAGAAAGATATATTACAACTAAAGTGAATATTGAGGATTATGTAGAATTCACAGGAGTTGTAGATAGAGAAGAGGTAGTGCGTGGGAATCAGCAAGAGTTGATAGTTCGTGATGGTGAGGATGTAACACAAGTAAAGTTGTTCGCTTATCCGCAATATAAGTATGGCAATTATATCCGCGTGTGGTGCAGTCGAAGTAGACCTGAGTCATATTACGGAAGATATTTGCGTATGCAAGGTATTGGTTATATTTGCGACAATTCTGAAGTGGAACTTGTTGAGCAAGATGGTGGTTTTTTGTTTAAAAAAATACTCTACACAGTTAGGCGAAAAACCAGTGAGCAGATTAATCGTATTTGGCCAGAGCCGCATGCTGCGCTCGTAGCAGGAATTTTGTATGGCGCACGCGTTAACATGCCGATGCAGCTCAAAGAGGAATTTTCTATTGTTGGGCTGACGCATATTATGGCTGTGTCTGGATACAATGTCACAATCATCGCAAATGTGATTATGCATTTATTGCGTGGCGTTGGTGTTAGACGAAAGCGAGCTTTTTGGTTTGTATTTGTTGCAGTTGTGCTTTTTGTTATCTTTGTTGGATCAAGTGCATCTGCAGTGCGTGCAGGAATCATGGGTATTGTTGGTTTGCTTGGTCGCACACTTGGGCGCGGCGGAAGCGCCGCGCCATTATTAGTTCTTGCTGCTCTGCTTATGACTTTGCATAATCCTATGGTGCTTCTTTATGATGCTGGATTTCATTTGTCTATGCTCGCAACTATTGGATTGATTTATGGATCGCATCGTGTTGAGTTGGTGTTATGGTGGGTGACAGATAGGTTCGAGTTGCGACAGATTATTGCAACAACGATTAGTGCGATTGCTGCAACAGCACCTTATATAAGCTGGTCATTTGGCAGCGTGTCAATTATTTCACTATTTGCTAACGTAGTTATTTTGCCTGTTATACCTTTGCTTATGATGAGTAGTGCTGTTGCAGTTGGTGCTGGGGTGTTGAGTGTGTCACTTGGGCTACTAATTGGAAGTGTTGCATGGATAATTTCGTCGTATGTTACTGCTATTGTGCACTTGTTAGCTCAGCTTCCATTTGCAAATGTGCAGTTTTCGATTTCGTTTTGGATGATGATAGTTATGTATGTTGGTTTATGGTTATTACTTCAAAAAAAATTATCACAGTCAGTTGCGCCTTGATTTTGTTTTGTATTTTATATGTGCAGAAATATAATTTAGATGCGAAGATTTATTATCTTGATGTTGGCCAGGGTGACGCAACACTTATTCATGTTCCTCCACATACGCAAATGCTTGTTGATTGTGGTAAAACCGATCAGGTGCTTGAGGCGATTGGTCGTAATCAAGCTTATTATGATCGCACTATAGAGTATTTGGTAGTTACTCATGCAGATTTGGATCATTATGGTGGTTGTATTGCTGTGCTTGAGCGGTTTGATGTTGTGAAAGTGTATTATAATGGCTTGGAAAAAGATTATGATCCAGCGTGGCGTGCTTTTATGAAGGCAATTTATGATTCAGATGCGGAATTGATTGTAATTAGTGAGCGTGTTCAGTGGGAGATAGGAGGGTTATATATTCGATCGTTAGGTGGCTTGGATTTGAGTGAGGGGAATAACGCGTCAGTGGTTTTGCAACTTTTTAGTCCAAACGGAGTGCATTTACTAACCGGTGACGCAGAGCGTGAGCGTGAGGAGTATTTGTCTGCAGAATATGGAAATGCGCTGCGCAGCGATATATACAAGGTAGGACATCATGGTAGTAAGACTTCGTCTACTGATAGTTTCCTGAAACATGTTGGCGCGAGCATTGGTGTTATTTCTGCAGGTGCAGGTAACCAGTATGGACACCCTGCAGCTCGGGTAGTGGCTAGACTTAAGCGCTATGGGATTGAAATACTGGAAACATCTGTTCTCGGGGATGTGCATTTTGTGCTATACTAGAGCAAATGATTTTTATGAAAAAATTAGCAATTGGCTTAGTAGTTTCATTATTTTTGACTGTAACAGCAAGTGCTGCTACAGGTGTTGGATTTGTGCCAAGTAGTGGTGTGTGGTTTTCAGAGGATGTGTTCTTTGAAGATGACACTGTTAAGTTATATACAGTTGTTGTGAACAATACGTATCAGTCGCTTTCAGGTACGCTTGGGTTTTATGATAATGATAACTTGATAACTGAGGTGAGTTTTTCAAAAATTAAGTTCGAAGAAGCAAAGCAGGTTGCTGCAACATGGACGCCAAAAGCAGGAGATCATAATCTAAGTGCCAAGTTCATCACTGTTACTGGAGTTAAGGATGATGGTAGTTCTGAGTCATTAGGTAGTGGATCGTTTACTGGTGGATCTTCTGTTGTAACCAACTCTCGGTATGTGGATTTAGATACTGATAACGACAATGTTGGTAATGAGGTTGATGATGACGATGATAATGATGGGCTGTCTGACCAAGAAGAAGTTGGTATTGGTTCAAGTTCGTTAAAAAGTGACAGTGACGATGATGGACTTGGTGATAAACAAGAAGTAGAAAATGGTACTGACCCAACGCGAGCAGATACAGATGGGGATGGTGTGAATGATCCTGATGATGTGTTTCCTAAAGATGGGGGTGAGTGGTCTGATGTTGACGGCGATGGTATTGGAGATAATGGCGATACTGACGATGATAATGATGGTTTGAGCGATAGTGATGAGGCTACACATGGAAGTGATCCGTATAAATCAGATACTGATGGTGATGGTCTTGATGATAATTATGAAGTTAGTATTAATTCAGATCCTACAAAAGTGGATACTGATCTTGATGGGTTAGATGATGCTAAGGAAAATACTTTGGGTACTGATGCGCGCAAAGAAGATACTGATGGTGATGGATTAACTGATGGGAATGAGGTTGATGTAACTGAGACTAATCCGTTGGTTGCTGATTCTGACGGTGATGGGTTAGATGATGGTGCAGAACTTGAGTTAGGTACTTCACCTTTGTTCCAGGATTCCGATGCAGACGGTGTTAATGATGATGCTGATCCATTTCCAATGAATAAGAATGAGTGGATGGATTCAGACGGTGATGGTGTTGGTGATAACGAAGATACTGATGATGATAATGATGGTGTACCTGATGAGAAGGAATTGGAGCTAGGTACAGATCCACTTAAGAGTGATACTGATGACGATGGATTGAGTGATAAGGATGAAATTGAGGTAGCATATACAAACCCAACTGTGGCTGATAGCGATAATGATGGTGCGTCTGATGGGTTCGAAGTTGCGCAAGGTACTGATCCAAATTCTGATGGTTCAGTCCCAGATATTAAAGAAGAAGTTGAAGGCGAAGATGGTGAGCCAATGTCTATGCGAAAAGTGCTATTGACCTTGGCGATTATTTCATCGTTAGGTGTGCTATTCTTTGCTGGACTGTATGCTGTTAAGCGTAGAGAAAACTAATACTTTCTTGATTGCAGTATTGGCTGGTGTGCTTATGCTGTTTTTTGGTTTTGTGCCGGAAGTTGTTTTGGCTGTTCCAATTGAAGTTAATCTTCAAACTTTGGATACTGATGGTGATGGTTTGACTGATATTGATGAGAATCGACTATACAAGACCGATCTGTTTAATCCTGATACTGATGGTGATGGATATGGTGACGGGTTAGAGGTTTCGCGTGGGTACTCGCCACATGCTGGTGATGGAGTACGTATGAGTCAGCATGATTTGGACGGTGATGGCATGAATGACCATTTGGCGTTTCGAACAAACATGGCTGCTGTAGATACTGACGGTGATGGGTTTGATGATGGTCATGAGTTACGTAATGGTTTTGATCCGCGAGTGAGCTCGCCTGATGTGCTGAAAAAGAAAATTATCGTTGATTTGAGCGACCAGCAGCTGATGTATTATTGGGGTGATGTTAAGATGGGGCAGATTACAATTTCGTCCGGTCGTCCTGGTGCGCCATCACCACAAGGCACGTTCACGATTAATACCAAATTGCCAACGCATGTTTATTCTGGGGCTGGATACTACTATCCAAACACCAAGTGGAACATGCGATTCTTTGGGACACCACCGCGCTCGTATTACATTCACGGTGCTTTCTGGCATGATGATTGGGGGAAACCTGTGAGCGGTGGTTGTATTAATGTGCGGTATGAAGATATGGAAGGTTTGTATGGTTGGGCAGATATTGGAACAGAAGTTGAGATTGTTTCATAAGTCATGTTATTATAGAAATATATGTTAGGAAAAATTGTTAAAGTATTAGTTATATTGGCGATTGTTGGCGCAGTTGGCTTGGTTGTTGCAGCAGCGTTTTAGTATGCAGCGCAAGACAGTAGTTTTATCAGTTGGCGGATCAATTGTCTCGCCGCATGATGGTGATGGTGTAGTAATAGTGAAGCGATTGCGCACCATGCTTTTTGCATTTGTTAAAAAGGGGTATCAATTCGTGATTGTAGTTGGTGGTGGAGCTCCTGCGCGGGATTTTCAAGGGCGGCTGAAGAAGTTGGGGATTAAAGATGACAAAAGTTTGGACTGGATGGGAATCTTTGCTACGCATCTTAATGCGCGGTACTTCGGTCGAGTGCTTTATCCGCATGCGAAGTCTAAGATTGTCACTGATCCGGTGAAACATAAGAAAACAAGCGATGCTATTGTGATTGCTGGCGGACACAAGCCAGGAGCATCTACTGATCATGTTGCTGCACAACTTGCAAAGAAATACGGTGCTAGTTACATGGTGAACTTGAGCAATGTTTCGTATATTTATTCTGCTGATCCGCGCAAGGTGAAAAATGCTAAGCGATATGTTGCTTTGAACTGGAAGCAGATGCAAAAGATCGTGGGGACTAAGTGGTCACCAGGTTTGCATACGCCTTTTGATCCGATCGCAACTAAAGTCTGCAGGAAAAATGATATTGATGTGGCGGTTATCGGTGGAGATAAGTTGGGTGAGTTGAAAAATTTGTTGTCTGGAAAGAAATTTAAGGGAACATGGATTAGTTCAAAGGTTCTTGACTGAATTTGACCGATCTGATACTATATTTCCATCGCCACAGACAGCAGGCAATTAATAAGACCTGCCGAGGTATAAGCTCCCGCTTTAATATATTGGGATAGGTCGGCTTTATCGATAACTGTGGCAGATGTGTCATAGTTTTTTGTTTTTTATGGCTAAAACACGACAACAAAAAGAAGAGGCAGTACGTGATCTTACAGATACTATTAAAAAAAGCAAGGCAGCAGTCTTTGCATCGTTTAGTGGTGTTACTGTAGGGGATGCGCAAACATTGCGTCGCGACTGTCGCAAAGAAGATGTACAATACTTGGTTGCAAAAAAGACCATCATGAATTTGGCGTTTAAAAACGCTGGGTACAGTGATGTGGATACCAAACCATTTGAGGGTAATGTTGCAGTTGCCTTTGGTATGGGAGACGAGGTTGCATCAGCAAAAACATTACACACATTTGCCAAAGCGCACGAAGGGTTCACCATCTTGGGTGGAATTCTTGAAGGGCGCTATATTAACGCTGACGAAGTGAACGCACTTGCGAAACTTCCAAGTCGTGATGAGCTTTTGGCAAAACTGGTTGGATCTATTGCAGCTCCAATGTCAGGATTTGTAAATGTGTTAGCTGGTGTGCCACGCAATTTTGTACAGGTATTATCTGCAATTAAAGATGCCAAAGAGGCATAAGTAATCAAATCAATATGAGTGATGAAACAACAACAAATGACGCTCCAGCAGCAGAAGCTCCTGCAGCGGCAGAAGAAAAGAAAGATGTTGAAGTGCCTGCTAAGTTCAAAGACTTGGTTGGTGAAATTGAAAAAATGTCTGTTCTTGACCTTGCAGACTTAGTGAAGATTCTTGAGGACAAGTTCGGTGTAAGCGCTAGTGCTCCAATGGCAATGATGGCCGGGCCTGCAGCAGGAGGTGCTGGTGAAGCAGCAGAAGAAAAGTCAGAGTTCAATGTTGAACTTACTGGTGCTGGATCAAGTAAGATCGCTGTTATCAAGGTGGTGCGTGAAGTAACTGGTCTTGGGCTTAAAGATGCCAAAGATATGGTAGACGCGGCACCAAAGGTGATCAAAGAAAACGCACCTAAAGCTGAAGCTGAAGAGATCAAGAAAAAGATCGAAGAAGCTGGTGGAACGTGTGAGTTGAAATAACTTATTATTGTTATTTTAAAAGAGCGCCCCGAAGGGCGCTCTTTTTTTACTCTTCTTGAGTAATGTGTCCAAGTTCGAACTGTCGCAACTCGGTGCCAGCAAGTATCAGTCCAATATTTTTTCGCTCATCAATTGCAAAATCTCGTAGTGATTCCAGATCATCAAAAATGTATTGCACTTGGAGTTTACCGTCCTCCTTATTAAATACAGCAATTCTTTTTTCCGCAGGATCAAAGATGTACAGCCACTTTGATTCAAACATTGTCCAAATTCGTGTCGCACTTTCAAATGATGGGTCAATTCCACCAAGTGTGTACTCTTGTTTCTCACCTTTAGCGTATTGATTGACAGAGCCATCATTGTTGAGCGTCCAAATTAACCCATCAATTGTAAAGTTAATTGCATTGGCTAGGTCCGGTGTGCCCTTAGCCCATTGTGTTCCGCTTCCAAATCCTTCTTGGTGGCGTCCGTGCTTGAAGATTTGGTTTTGTTCTGCTACCAATGTATATAGACGATCGTTGTAAACAAGTGAGTCAGTTATTGCGCCTGCGCCAGGAATATCAAATTCATAAAACTCGTCATCAGCTGTGTACTTCCATTGCAAAGCGCTTTCATTAGCGCCATCAATGAAGAATACAAGATCTTCATCAGTTGCAAATGGCACAAGTTGGCCACCTAGAGTTTCGGTTGCTGTAATTTCCGTACCACGTTCACGCGCTAATAAATTTCCTTCGTTATCATTTACAATAACAAGACCAGTTGTAAGGCGAACATGTTGTGGTTCGTTCAATCTATATTCAATAGTATTTATAAGTAGGGAAGTGCCTACGTGTTCAGCATGACGAATCTTTTCTTTCAGGTCATCGATGCGCACAGCCAGACGGGCAATGGTTTCTTTTTCATCACGCGAGTCAGCAGTTAGGTTTTCCATGCGTGTAATAACGTCATCAATTATCTCGCGTGTTCTGTCTTCTTCATTAAAGATGAGATTGGATTCAGCAGCGCTGAGCTTAGATTCAATAAGTGAGACCTGAGCTTGGTATGCTGCACGCTTTATCTCTTGAGTTTTGTTGTATTTAAGCACGCTCACACTTATAAAGAAAATAATAAGCAAGACAACTCCTGAACTCATAACTATCTTATTAAGCATCGATAGTTTGCCAAAGCGTTCACTTGTTGTTTCCCATGCATTAGTAAACATTCGTTTCCAGTGGTCAACAAACTCACTGCGCCTTCCACCAAGATTGGTGATTACATAGAAAATAGTTTGCACTACAGTAACAGTTGCTACAAATAACCATTTAAGTAGAGACCATACCCACTTACCTGTAACAACTGCTCCTATTCGTGAGTACCTAGCACTGGTGTGTAGTGCTCCTTTAGCGGCAGCCTTAGCTTGTTGTTTTGTGCGGTTGCTGTATGAGTCAGAAGAAGATTCACGTGATGATTTACGTTCTTCTAACTTGGAACGTAGACGTCCGAGCACTGATGGTGCAAGCGTCTCTTCTGTGTTTCGTGCTGTGGTAAGTAGGTTGCTGAGTGATTCTACCGGCTTGTTCTTGTTGCTTTTTTTGGTTTTGGTTTCAGGTGTGGGTGCGTTACGTTCAAGAAGTAGCCCACCAAAAGAAAATCCATTATCAACGTCCTCTAGTGTGTTTTGGAATTGCTTGGTTGATTTTTTCGGTGGTTTGCCTGATATAAGATTAGTGATTTGCTTGCTGGTAAACCCATCCTCAACATGTGGCGTGCAAAAGAGCACTCGATCTCCAGGGTGAATATCTCCGGAGATAATATTGTTGAAAAGTTGCTCGTCATCTTCGGTGCTGCCACCTTCTATTATTGCCATCGCACTGTAGTCACCACTTTTTTTGCTATAAGCAACAAATCCCAATGGTTCGCCACGTACTGCAAATGATAATGTTGTCTCATTTACAAATCCAACAACAATATGTATTTCTTCTTCATTTGCTTCTATTTGCTTGAGCAGGGTGTCGCTTTTCTTGTTGATTCGCTCAAGTAAATGCTCGAAGTGTACTGCAATATCTTTGTTCCGAAGTGTTTCATCATAGAATCCAGTCTCCAATTCTTCGATCCAGCGATTTAGCGCTTCAATGGTTTTGTAACTGGCTTGGTTGGCCTCAGCCACCATAAATAGGTATCCGCGTCCGTTCTCCTCAGGGTTTGCTGGTTCTGTGATATGCAAAATAACCTGTGAGCTCTCTGCATCACGGCCTTCTATAAAGAATTCGTGTATATCGATATTGCTTTCAAATCCCTTCATAGCTTTGACGGGTGGTGGTGTCTCCATTATACTAGAGCTACTATATTGCGCAATGGCATTTTGAGTAAACATGTGCGCAGATGAAAAATCAATATATATGCTTGAACACCTATTTGGTTCAAAGACCCGCGTTCGATTATTGCGATTATTGTATAGAAATCCAGCTCAACAGTACTATGTTCGCGAGATGTCTCGAGAAATTAACAGTCAGATTAATGCAGTTCGTCGTGAATTGCAGAATTTAGTTAAGGCTGGATTGGTTGCTGTTGTTGAAAATCCAACTGTTGATCAGATAGAGAGCACGCCTGGTGGTACGCGTTGTACCTGGTATGCTTTGTGTCAGGATCATGCATTATATGAAGAGATTGGAGCTCTTATTCTTAAATCTAGGGTGTTTGATAAGCAGGCACTAGCAAACGAACTACAAAGGATAAGTCCTAATATTCATTCAATGTTGTTTAGTGGCTGTCTTGTTGGTGAAGAGGGTTGTCCGATCGATTTGTTGTTGATCGGCAAAACGGATATGAAAAAGTTCGATCGTATTATAAAGAAGTATGAGCGTGATTTGGGTAGTACTATTCGATACACTGTCTTTACGCAGAAGGAATTTAAGGAACGACAACAAATGGTAGATAAGTTCTTGTATGCTATCTATCAAAGTCCTCATGTGATTGTCTATGGAGAATAAGATTTATGTTGCGGTAAATTGTGAGCAGGCAGAGCAGTGTGTTGTGAGATTAATTACGCATGCTAAGGTCAATACAAAAAGTTATGCAGTTCGTGCACAAGATGTACTTAGTTGTATTGAACAATCATTGAATGAGCATGTGTGTACAATGGAGCAGGTTAGTGGGCTGTTTGTGCAAACCGGAAGCGGTTCATTTATGGCAGGTCGCATCAGTGTGTCTGCTATTAATGGATTAGCGCAATCATTGAGTGTTCCGGCGCTTTCAGTAGAGGAAATAGCTTTGTTAGATTTTGCTGAGTGTAAGCAATTGTTAGAATCTTCTCCTATTGACATTTTTGCTATTACCAAGTATGCTAGTGAGCCTAACATACGAGTTAAACAATCATGATTTCTGACTACACAAAGTATAGGATCTATGAGATTTTTCCAGGGGCGCTGGTGTGGGTTTTTTTGATTGCTGGTGTTTTCCTTTCATTTGTTAAGCCGTTATGGGTGATTTATTTTATTATCATCTTTGATATTTATTGGGTGCATCGTGTGATTTATTTTGCTGTATTTCTTACGACGTCGGTTCTCAAGTATAAGCGTGCATTGCGCACTGATTGGTTTGGTAAATTGCAAAAGGAGAAGTCGGAGTGGGAGGAATATTATCATTGTATTTTTCTACCAGTATATAATGAAGATGTGGGTGTAGTGCGCACGTCTCTTGAAGGGTTGCTTAAATCAACACTGCCATCATCACGGATGATTGTTGTGCTGGCAGGAGAAGGAAGAAAGCGTGAGCATTTTGAATCGTTTGCGCACCAGCTTAAGGATGAATTTGGTGACAAGTTCAAGCACTTTTTAATTTCATTGCACCCTGATGATTTGCCGGATGAGATTCCTGGCAAAGGTTCTAACATTCATTATGCTGGTCATAGGGTACAAGAGTATATTGATGCGCAGAAGATTCCGTATAACCGCGTGATAGTTAGTTGTTTTGATATTGATACTATTGCTCATCCGTCATACTTTAGCTATTTGACGTATGTTTACTTGAGTCAGCCTAATCCTGAGCGCGCTTCTTACCAGCCGGTACCGCTGTACAATAATAATATGTGGGAGTCGCCATCTGTGTTGCGTGTGATGGCGTTTGGTACAACTTTTTGGTTGCTTACTGAGTTGCCGCGACCTGATCGAATGGTTACGTTCTCTTCGCATAGTATGAGCTTTACTGCATTGGTTGCTGTGGACTTTTGGGAGAAGCGGATTGTAAGCGAGGATTCACGAATATTTTGGCAATGCTATTTGCATTTTGAAGGAGATTATCGTGCAGTGCCATTATTTTTGCCTGTGTCTATGGATACAGTGCGCGATGATACTTGGTGGGTTAGTATTAAGAACTTGTATAAGCAGCAAAGACGTTGGGCTTGGGGAGCAGAACATATTCCATACTTGTTGTGGCACTTTCCAAAACACAAGAACATTCCTTGGATGATGAAGTTCAAATATTTGTTCAACATGATTGAAGGAAAATTTTCCTGGGCCACTGCGGCAATTATGATTTTAGTATTTGGTCGTCTGCCATTGCTTGTTGCAGGAGATGAGGTGCGCAGTACGGTGCTATTTCAAAACACGCCGCACATTCTTGAGTGGCTTATGGGAATTGCAATGTTTGGTATTTTGATTTCAATGACGTATAGCTTGATGTTGTTGCCGCGTAGACCAGATAATGGAAAAACACCAAGCATGTTTATTATGGCAATTCAGTGGATTTTGTTGCCGATCTCATTGCTTCTTGTTGGTGCGATTCCAGCACTTGATTCTCTTACACGTCTTATGACAGGGAATTATTTAGGGTTTGATGTATCTAAGAAAAAACGCGCCATTCCTAGGGTACACACTGACGAAAAAGAATATGCCTCATAAAGAAAAAAAGTCTCGTCCTTGCATGTGGTTATTTTTTGTTTTCTTCGCGCTTATTGTAGGAGGTGGTTGGTATGGCTACTCTTTTGTAAAAGATGTTTACTCAGATTTAAAAAAAGAAGTAGAGATCATATCTGAAGAAATTGGCGAGGGTAGGCTAGAGCAAATTACGCAGATCATGCCGTACTTTTTGGCGCAAGAACAAGAACGCACTTTTCTTGTTTTGTTGCAAAATAATACTGAGTTACGTCCTACAGGAGGATTTGTGGGCGCGTATGGGATTTTAACTGTTGATCAAGGTGTAATAACTGATTGGTTTGTTCAGGGTTCTGAAGTGCTTGATAATGCAGCCGATGAATCTGTATTAGGATCATCACCTGATCCATTGAAGAAATATATGGCTCAACCTGTTGCGTATTTTCGTGATGGTAATTGGTCACCAGATTTTCCAACTAGCGCGCAGAACATGCTTGAGCTTTATGATCTTGAAACAGGTGCGCCAAATAATTTCGATGGTGTTATAGCTATAACACCCACAGTTCTAGAGGGTGTTATGACACATCTTGGAAGTATAACTGCAGATGGAGTTACTCTTAATGCAGAGAACTTTACTGAGCGACTTGAGTATGAGGTTGAATTTGGTTATGAACAGCGTGGTGATACTTTTGAAAATCGTAAAGAGTTAATGGGGGAAGTACTTGCAGTAATTGTTGAGCGATTTCAGGAGAATTTTATTACGCTGTGGCCAGATATGCTTCGTGTTGCGCTAAAGAGTCTTGACACAAAGCAAATTCTTATGTATTCCAATGATGCTGATGTACAAAAAACAATTGTTGCTCAGGATTGGGCTGGAAAAGTGAGTACATTGTCGCCTGAGGTGGATAGCTTCATGGTTGTTGATGCGAACCTTGCAAGTTTGAAAACCGATCACGCAATAGAACGTAGCTACACTCATCGTGTTTTTAAATCAGAAGAGTCAGGAGAGTGGGAAGGTGAACTGACTATTGATTACAAGCATAATGGATCGTTTGATTGGCGAACTTCACGGTATCGAAGCTATACTCGTGTTCTTCTGCCAGAGGGTATCCGGTTTATAAGTGGAACTGGCGCACTTGTAAAAGATCGGAGTGTTGAACCTGCTGAATTCATCGTGAAAAAAAGTCCGCTTAATAGAACTGAAGTTGCTGGTTTCTTTGCTGTAGAGCCAGGAAAGACTCATAAGCTGGTGATTCGCTATGCTTTTTCAGATGTAATTGTTAGGTCGATTGATAATGGGTCGTACACATTATTTGTTCAAAAACAACCAGGCCTAATAGCGCCGCCATTGACGCTTGACCTTGACTTTGGTAAAACTATAACTACTGCCGATCCTTCTGAATCACAGGAGAATTGGGGCGATGACCGCTATCAGTTCAGTACTGAACTTAATCAGGACATGAATTTCGCGGTGAACTTCTAGAGTTATGTTTATCAAAAAGGTCGGAATCGACCTTGGTACAACTAATGTTCTGGTATACGTACCTAAGAGAGGGATCATTATCAATGAGCCCTCTGTTGTTGCTATATCAAAAGTTGATCGTAAAGTCTTAGCTGTTGGTAAAGAAGCAAAGGATATGATTGGGCGCACGCCGGATACTATTGTAGCTGAGCGACCACTTAAAGATGGCGTTATTGCTAATTATAGAACCACTGAAGCAATGTTGCGATATTTTATTAACAAGGCGCTTGGAGGAGTACGATTGTTCCGTCCTGAAGTTATGGTTGCTGTGCCTGGTGGTATTACATCAACAGAGCGTCGTGCTGTTATTGATGCGACTATTGCAGCAGGAGCGCGTGCGGCATACATTATTAAGGAGCCGATTGTGGCAGCAATTGGTGCGGACATCCCGATTGGAAGTGCTTCAGGGAACATGGTCGTGGACATTGGTGGAGGAACAGCAGAGATTGCAGTTATTTCTCTGGGTGGTATTGTAAGTAGTGGGAGCGTGCGTATTGGTGGAAATAAATTCGATAGTGCTATTGCCGAGTTCATTCGTCGTAAGTATGGGTTAGCAGTAGGTGAGCGCACTGCTGAGGATATTAAAATTCAAGTAGGGTCAGCTATGTATTTAGACAAAAAATTAGACATGGATGTTCGTGGCCGAGATATGGTTAGTGGTTTGCCGCGTACTATCAATGTTAGTTCGCATGATGTAACTGATGCAGTTCAGCATGAGCTGCAGGGACTTATCGCTTCTATCAAAGAAGTGTTGCATGACACACCACCAGAGTTATCTGCTGATGTTATGGATAAAGGTATGATTATGTCTGGTGGGAGTTCTCAGTTGCGTAATCTTGACGAGCTTGTTGCACAAGCAACCGGCGTGCCTACATACTTGGCCGATGAGCCTCTTTTGTGTGTTGCTAAGGGAACAGGTATTGCACTTGAGAATCTTGAAAGTTACAAGCGAAGTATTCTTGCCACGCGATAATATGAAGATTGGTATTGATGCATCACGAGCAAATACGGTGCAGAGGACAGGCGTTGAGAACTACGCTTTTTTTGTTATTCAAGAATTGAAGAAAATTATTTCAGTTGAGCATCAGGTGTTTTTGTATTCACGTGAGAAGCTTGAAGAGAAGATTGCTCAATTACCAGATCATTGGTCTTCAAATGTTTTGAAAACTCCAGGCAAAAAACTCTGGACACAGCTCAGGTTGTCGTGGGAAATGTTACGTCGACCAACTGATGTATTATTTGTTCCAGCACATGTTATGCCACTGATTCATCCGAAAAAAACTATTGCTGTAATTCATGACGTGGCTGCACTTAGATTTCCAAAGAGTTATTCGTTGTTCGAGCGGTGGTATAATTGGTTCGCCACAAAGCTTGCAGTGAAGCGTGCATGGAAAATTGTAGTGCCGTCGCAGTTTACTAAAGATGAAATTCTTGAGTTGTTTCCAGTGGTGCGCGCGGAGAAAATTATTGTGGTTGCAGAAGGCTATGATCATATGCAATTTAATTTGGGCATTGACTCAACGGTATCTGCTCAAGTTCTCGTGCGGTTGGGTATTTCCAAGCCATATATCTTTTTTGTTGGAAGGCTTGAAGATAAAAAAAATATCGTGACACTTGTGCGTGCGTATAATCATTTTCGAAAAAGAAATTACGCGCAACTTGTTCTTGGTGGTAAGCCAGGATATGGGTATGAGAAAATAAAACATGTGATTGAGCAATCTCCATACAAAAAAGACATTATTGAACTTGGATTTGTAGCACAAGAAGATTTGCCTCATTTGTATGCCGGCGCTAAGGCCTTCTCCTTTGCAACCAAGTATGAGGGGTTTGGTATTCCTGTTCTTGAAGCACAGGCATGCGGTGCGCCGGCTATAATTCGCCGCGGCAGTGCATGTGCAGAAATTGGTGGCGCAGCTCAAGTAGGTGAGTCAGTTGAGGATTTGGCCGCGGCACTAGAAAATATTTTTAACCAGGAGCATCCCAAGATAACAAAAGTAGATCAATATTCTTGGCAACTTTGCGCTCAAAATATCGCCAATATTATATTGTCAAGTAGAAAAAACCACCAGCCCAGTTTGGATTGATGGTTTTTTGTATAGCGCGTCGTCAACTACTGTATTTCAGCAAGTTGTTCTGCGATGCGCTGTTGGGTACTTTCCAGTACCACACTGTTGGTGTCGCAGTGATAGCATTCCCATGCTGAGCCGTTAAGCACCAAAGGGAAACTGCTGCATTTGTCGCAGGTCATTTCACGTTGGTCAATACCAAAGCCACACCAGCTACACTGCAATTGAAATGGCCGTTCAAGGTTTTGAACACGTTTGAGTGTTTTGGGGATCATTTTACAGACTAGGCATCTGAATCCGCCGTCCTTTGTCTTTGCGTGCAGTTCGCCGATGAATTGCGTTAGAAGAGCTATGATTTCAGGTGCAACCACAGGTTGCTTAGTTGTCAGAGGGTGAAGAGCTCGATGGAGCTTGTCCACAACCGAAGGAATTGACTGCTCTGGAATTTCGGTTTTGCGTGCAAGCCTTACTAGTGACTCAATTCCACACCGCGCTACAAGCATTGCCGCGTGGTCTTGAGTGCTGCGAATATGTTGTGGAATTTCACTGATTTGTTCTCGGAGAATTTCAACCAGTGAAATGTGGAACTTTTGCAGATCTGGCATTTTGTTCTCCATTTATGATCTGGGAAAATCATAGTGTGTATTCTTTCAATTGTCAAGTTTGTGCTAAAATACAACCAAATCCTATGATTACATTCTCATTTCTTGATTTAAAAAAACACCTCACTGAAGCATGGAATAACGGCACTATTAACCATGCTTATTGTATTTCTGGGCCAAAAGGTGTTGGGAAGCAGCTTCTTATAGAAAAATGTATGGAACAGTGGTTTCCAAATAAAGCCACAGCTGTTGGAAGTGTTTTTACAATTTCTCCACTTGAAGGCAAAAAAGATATTGCTATTGAACAAGTTCGAAGTATTCGGTCGTTATTAGTTGGTGGGAGTTTGTTTAGCAGTAAGCGAATAATTATTATAAAACCTGCTGATAAGATGAGTGCTGCTGCAGCAAATGGATTGCTTAAGATTCTAGAAGAGGCGCCACGTGACACCACTTTTTTCCTGTTAGCTGATACATGGCAAAATTTGCCGCAGACAATTCTTTCTCGATGTCAGCGATTTAGTTTGAGTCCAAGTACGAAAGAAATGATGGCAGAGGTTTTGCAGATTGGTATAGAAGAAGATGTGGTTAGAAATAATTTTGGCCTATTGGGCAATGCACATATGCAGCTCAATGATCCGGAACTACTATTACAACACCAAGAGGATTCTGATCTTTTATATCAATTATTTGCAACGCCTATTCATCTGCAGCGCGAGAAGATTAAGCCTTTTTTGGGTGATAAAAAGGATCACACTGCGCAAAGGAGGCGCATTGCGCAACTATTTAACACTTGGCAGTGCTGCACTGGAAATGTGATGGAACAGTTGGTAAGACCAGAAAGCCAGGATGATAATTTTTCCTATGTGCAGGAAAAGGGTGTGACTACTAAGCAGCTTGTAGAAACACAACGTGTACTTACACAGGCAAATCATGATATCATGCATAATATCCATCCAAAACTTATTTTTGAAAACATAATGATAACGCTGTATGGCAAACAATAAATCATTTTACAAATCAGCACTGCTGACGTTCGGCATTGTACTTCTTGGTGCAAGTTGTGGCGGTGGCGGTGGTGCACAAGATCGTGGTGTATATCGCAGTCCTGATCAAGGCGAGACCTGGGTTTCAACCTCAGCTATCTTGACAACAACTGCTCAACAAGGATCACTGGCTGCTGAAGTTGATATTTTGAAATTGGTTCCTGACCCGCAAGATCCACTTATTATGTATGCTGCAACACGAGCGCATGGGATTTGGTTTACATATGATGGTGGAAAGTCTTGGAATAGGCCTCGAGATGTTGAGTTTCATACTGCGCGAGTAAATGACATTTCCATTAATCCTAACAGTACCTGTCAGCTGTATGCTGCAGTACAGAATACTGTGCAAAAGAGTGACACATGCGGACGAACTTGGAACGGTGTATATAAGAAGGAGGGTGGTTCAAATAGTAAGTCTGAAACAATTACTTCAGTAGTGATTAATCCTGGGCGTTCAAATGAAATTGTTTTGGGTACATCATCTGGAGCGGTTTTGAGAAGTATTGACAGTGGTTCAAGCTGGGCGTCGCTTAATCGGTTTGATGATTCAATCAAGCAGGTCATGATTAACCCATCAATTAAGGACACATTCTATGCGGCAACTGCTGAAGAGGGATTTTTCCGCAGTACAGATGCAGGAGCAACATGGATTAATGTTTCACCAGATGATCGTGACTTTAGAGGGGCTGATGAGTATAGCTATGGTGTATTTGACACTACAAAAGCAAACACATTGGTTATTGCAACAAAATATGGATTGTTCCGCAGTGAAGATGGGGGAGATAGTTGGTCACCAATGCCATTAGTTACTGCTCCTGGCGAGGCACTTATCTTTTCCTTGGCAATTAGTCCAACAAATCCTAATCATATTTACTACGGCACACTCAATGCCTTCTATCGGAGTTTAAACGGTGGTAAAACATGGGAAACCAAGCGTATTCCAACAAATAACGCAGTGACCGCTCTACTCGTTGACAAACAGGACCCAAACGTGGTGTACTTGGGAGCGACATCACTAGCACGATAATTATGGCATTATTACAAACGGCGAAGGAGGAGGTTGATGCTGCTTTAGCGCATTTAAAAACCGAATTAGCCAGTATACGCACAGGGCGCGCAAACCCTATGCTTGTTGAAGATATTTCGGTTGTTGCATATGATATGAAGCAGCCAATGAAAAATGTTGCAACTATAACCACCCCAGATCCTAAGACTATTATGATTGCGCCATGGGATAAAGGTGTGCTTGGTGAAATTGAAAAGGCGATAACCAGCGCTAAGATAGGCTTGAATCCAGTGAACGATGGTAATGTAGTACGAGTTCCTATTCCGGCTTTGACAGAGGAGACGCGTAAGGAGCTTGTGAAGACAGTGAAACAACGTCTTGAGAACGTGCGCATCCGTATTCGCAAAAGTCGTGATGATGTTCGCGGGAAGATTTCAGCTCAAGAGAAAAGCGGTGAGATTACTGAGGATCAAAAGTTCGCAGATCAAGCCAAGCTTGATGATATTGTGAAAGAAGCTAATGCAACAATTGAAACAATGGGTAAGGAAAAAGAAAAAGAAATTATGACCGTATAATATGGCAGACGAAAAAAACCTCATGGACAATGTAACTAACTTGGCAAAGACTCGGGGGTTTATCTTCCCGGGTAGTGATATTTATGGGGGTCTTGCTAATAGTTGGGATTATGGTCCGCTAGGCTCACAATTAAAAAGTAATATTAAGGCTGCATGGTGGAAGCACTTTGTAACTGGTCGTGGTGACATGGTAGGTTTGGACCCTGCTATAATAATGAACCCAAAAGTCTGGGAAGCAAGTGGGCATGTTGGTGGTTTTAGCGATCCATTAGTCGAATGTAAGGAATGTCATAAGAGGTTTCGTGCTGATCATTTGGATGATGTGACAAAGTGCTCTGATTGTGGCGGAGATATGACAGAAGAAAAAGAATTTAATCTATTGTTTAAAACTTTTCTTGGTGCTTCAGAAGAAACCGCAAATGTTGCGTACTTGCGTGGAGAAATAGCGCAGGGTATGTTTGTGAATTTGAAAAATGTTATCCAGACCACACGTCGTAAGTTGCCATTTGGTATTGCGGCAATTGGTAAGGCATTTCGTAATGAAATTACAACCGGACAATTTCTATTTCGCGTGCGAGAGTTTGAGATTATGGAGCTGGAGTATTTTGTTAAGGAGTCTGAATGGGAGCAGCACTTTGATAAATGGCTTGAGCACATGAAATTATGGCTCAGCAATTGCGGTGTTGATGAAAGCAAGTTGTTCTTTCATGATTTGCAGGGTAATGATTTGGCACATTATTCCAAGAAAACAATCGACATTGAATATGATTTTCCTTTTGGTCGCAAAGAATTGTATGGCTTGGCGTATCGCGGGGATTATGATTTGAAAAAGCATCAAGAACATTCTGGTCAAGATTTGCAATATCAAGACCCATTGACAAAAGAGAAATTTTTGCCTCATGTGGTTGAACCGAGTATGGGGTTAGAGCGAACATTCTTGGCGATTTTACTTTCTGCATATACTGAGGAGAGTGTTGGTGAAGATATGCGAGTTGTTATGAAATTTCCAAAGCATTTGGCGCCAGTACAGGTTGCGGTGTTGCCACTTTCTAAGAAAGATGAGTTGTTGGGGCCTGCAAGTGAGATTGCAGATAGTTTGCGAAAGGATTTTCTTGTGGACTTTGATGTAACTCAATCAATTGGAAAGCGGTATCGTCGTCAAGATGAGATTGGAACACCATATTGTGTTACGGTTGATTTTGACTCACTCGAAGATAAGCAGGTTACAGTTCGTGACAGAGATACTATGGAGCAAGAACGAATTGGAATTAGCGACCTGAGTGATTATTTGAAGAACAAGTTTGCGTAGTATGCATACCAAATATCAAAAGAAAAAATTAAAGAATGGCGCGACTTTGGTTGCAATGCCGCAAGAGCATACATCGTCAGTGACAATCTTTGTTGGTTTTCCGGTTGGATCTCGCTTTGAAGATGCGCGTATTAATGGTACTTCACACTTTATTGAGCACATGATGTTCAAAGGAACAGAGCGTCGACCACATACAAAAGATATTACTACGGAGATTGATGCTGCAGGTGCACAGTGGAATGCATTTACAAGTAAAGAGTGGACAGTCTATTACATTAAGATTGATAGTTCGCGCCTTGAAGATGCAGCAGACTTGATTGAAGACATGCTGTTTCATAGTAAGTTTGAAAATGATGAGTTTCAGCGTGAAAAAGGCGTGATTAATGAAGAGCTTCGCATGTATGAGGATACGCCAGCGCGTGATGTTCAAGAAGAGTTCGAGCTTATTATGCATGAAGGATCACCGCTTTCGTACAAGATTGGTGGTACACCAGAAATTATTAATGCGCTCACGCGTGATGATTTGGTGAACTATCGTGACAAATTTTATCATCATGACAAAATGGTTGTTGGTGTTTCTGGTCATTACAGCGAAGATCAATTAGCCAAAGTAGAGACGATTTTTGAAAAAGGAGAGAAGAAAGGTGGTACACCAGAGATGTTGACTTCACAAGCAGCCGATGCAAAGGACATTGTGCGATTGAAATATAAGAAAACAGATCAGGTGCACATTGCTTTAGGATTCCCGGCGTTTAAGCGTGGAGACGATCGATTGCCAGCGCTTTCATTATTGCAAGTGATCATGGGTGGTTCAATGAGTTCACGATTGTTTATTGAAATTCGTGAAAGGCGCGGCCTAGCTTATAGAGTGCGGACAGATATTGAGGTGTACCATGATACCGGTAATACTTATGTGCATGCTGGGTTGCATACTGAGCGTATTGATCAGGCACTTGAAGTATTGGTTGCGGAGCTAAAGAAAGTAGCAGCAAATGGCGTAACTGAACAAGAGCTTGAACACGCTAAGGGGAATGTACGAGGATCAATGATTTTGGCGCTTGAGGATTCAGCAACTGTAGCGCAGTTTTTTGTTGAGCAAGAGCTTCTTGCGCCGGAGACATTCACGCCTGAGCAGAAGTTAGCTAAGATCGATGCAGTTACACTTTCAGATATTCAGGAAGTGGCTAAAGAGGTTTTTGATTTTACAAAAGCCAAGCTTGCAGTCATTGGGCCGTTTGATGATCCAAAGCGGTTTGAGAAATTTTTGAATTAAAATTATATGACAAAAAAATTATTCTGCAATTGGAAAATGTATTTGCATGATGAAGATGCAATTGCGCTAGCGTCAGAAATTACAGAGAATTATGGTGCGAGTGAAGGAATCGCAGTGTTTCCATCTGCCGAGGTCTTGACCAGTGTATTTCATGTTGTTGATGGGTCAGAGGTGTTGCTTGGTGCACAAGATTGTCATTTTGAATCGCAGGGAGCGCATACCGGAGAGATTTCAGCTGTGAACTTGAGCGAGCTCGGGTGTCAGTATGTTCTAGTTGGTCATAGTGAGCGTCGTGCAGCTGGGGAGACAGATATGGTAGTGCACAAAAAAATGCTTGCAGCACTTGCTGCTGGATTAACACCTGTATTATGTGTCGGGGAGAACAAGGAACAGCGATCAGCTGGGGAGGCGAAAGAAGTGACTCGTGCACAGATTGAAGCAGCTACTGTTGATGTCCCGTCAGAAAGTTATATGGTCGCGTATG
>CAZKMQ010000002.1:39458-40398 GCA_964554065.1 uncultured Gammaproteobacteria bacterium
GTTCTTCTGCAATTAGATAGAGAATAGGGTGAGTTACATTTAACTCCTGAACAGGCTATAGCTTTACTCGAAGCGGTTGCCTATGAGCCGGTTTGGGCAATTGGAACTGGTGATGCCGCAACTTCAACTGATGCGGAAGCAATGTGTGCATTTGTGAAAGAAGTAGTTGGTGATTGGTGCGCGGTATTGTACGGCGGGTCAGTGAGCGCAGAAAATATTCAACAATATATTGATCAGCAAAACATTGATGGCTTTCTTGTTGGTGGTGCAAGTACTTCAGCAGCAAAGCTATTCCCAATGCTAGACTTGCTTTCCTAATATGGTATTTAGCATATTGCCAATTCTACTCATTGTAATTGGGCTCGGCATAGCAGTCATGATTGTAGTACGTAAGTTTCCCCAGTTGAAGTCACTAGATACTGAACAGTTACCTGAAGAGCAGGACCGTCGCAAGAAGAATAAATTGATCGAAGAGCGATTCTATCGTGCAATTGATCCGAAGATGAAAAAAGTTGGGAAAGTTGGGAAGAAGGTTCTTGCATTCTTAATGAATAAGCAAAGAGGGTTCCGAAGTTATGTAAACACGGTTGCAGATAGTTATCGCAGTGAGCACGGTAAAGTGCGCAAAAAGAAATTTAAGTCTAAGAGTACGACAGAGCGTAAGACAGAGGTGAAACGACTACTTCATTCAGCAGACGCACTACGCAAGGAAAAGGATTATGTGCATGCTGAGGAAAAATATATTGCAGCGATTGGTTTGGCGCCACGGAATGCAATTGCGTATAAAGGGCTTGGTAAGGTTTATTTTGCACAAGAAAAATTAGATGAGGCGCGCGAAACATTTGGTTACCTGACTAAAGTATCTGCTGATGATCCAATCGGTCACGCTTTTCTTGGGCGTATTGCAAAAGAGCAGAAGAAGTGGTCAGTAGCAGTGAAG
>CAZKMQ010000003.1:0-26673 GCA_964554065.1 uncultured Gammaproteobacteria bacterium
ACCGGCTCAAAACCACTGTATGCTAAATACTGCTGCACAACTGCACGCTTCCACTTAGGTAATTTCCACTCATCAACATTCTCAAGTGCCACAATAGCCTTACATAACATATCAAACAACTGAGAATTTGGATCATCTGGCTTGCTAGTCTCCTTTAAAAGCTGAAGCAAAAACTGCAAGTGAAGCAAGCGTACTAATGAATTGCGAATTTGCTTTGGATAAAAAAAAGGAAAAGAAGTCGTAATCTTATCTGAGCGCTTACCCTTGGCAACCGTAAGTGCTGTAATCACCCCTAACTCCAGCCTACCCCTTTGCTTGCTTGCGATTTTCTTTGTACCAATTGCCACAGCATCGCGCAAACCAAAATCGCGTGTGTAGTACACAACGCGCTTATCCTTCTCTTTACTATCTCGTATGGAAAGAATTATTGATTTGGTTGTAGTAGTAGCCATATCATTGCTGCTCAATCCAATCCTCTAAGATAACCATTGCGCTGCGCTCATGAATTGATGCCTCCGCATACAATTCACGTCCAGCAGCCTCAACACTACTGAGCGCTTCAGATGTAGTTTCCACATCACATTCAACAAAGGTCTTGAGCTTTTTAACAAACTGTTGTGTGTCTCGTGTCTGATCACTCGCTGTTCCATCCATTGACCACGGCATACCAACAACAATGGTTGTAATATTTTCTTTTTCAACCAACGATTTAATCTCTGTAAAAAGCTGGCCAGTATTTTTTAAGTTGCCAAATGGCACAGCAATAGAAACATCCGCTGCTTTGTAAGCTAAACCAATATCCTTACTACCATAATCCACCGCTAATACACTCATAAGCTAACATTCTCACTTGGGCGCTGGGTTACAACCGTGATGCCGTCTTTTTCAACCACAATTGTATGCTCAAAATGTGCAGCAAATGATCCGTCAGCAGTAACGATTGTCCAATCATCGTCTGCAGTCTCAACATCGTGTTTGCCAAGTGTTACCATTGGCTCAATAGCTAAGACCATACCTGGCTCAATAATAATTGATTCATTTTTCTTATAATAAACATTGGGTATCTTTGGCTCCTCATGCACTTCATAACCCACACCATGACCAACAAGCGCAGTCACAATTCCATAGCCAAACGGAGCTAAATAATCTTCAACTGCTTTACCAATACTTGCAATTGAATTACCAGCAGTGGCTGCTGCAAGACCTTTGTACATGCTCTTTTGTGTACGATCAAGTAAGTCTTTGTTAGTTTGGGAAATTTCTCCAATGGCAATTGTTATCGCTGTGTCTGTGTAGAAGCCACTTTGCTCGCCTTCAGTGTATGGCCACTCCATACCAATATCAATACCGAAAATATCTCCATCTTTTAGCACATATGTTGAAGGCACGCCATGCACAACTTCATCATTCACTGATGCACAAATCGTTCCCGGAAACGGCTTACCTGACCCATATCCCTTAAAAGCCGGACGACCGCCTGCATCAATAATAAGACTCTCCGCAAGTGCATCAAGTTCTTTTGTGGTTATTCCAACTCGCGCGGTATTCATGACCTTCTCAAGAATCTCACCCATTAACTTACCGCCTTGTTTAATTTTTTCAATTTCGTGTGATTGTTTAATTTTCATATACCAGTACCCTATCGTATTTACAACAATCCGTCCAGCTTACTTAAAGACAAAAATCCGAACACCTCCTGGACCATCAACCCGCTCTGCCCCAGCCTCAAGAATCGCATATTCTATATAATCCACACTGAACCAATACTCATGAATTGCAACGTACACCTCTTGAACAGAGATTGTGTCGCGCAATCCATCAATAAGCGCGTGGTCTGGCCTTCCATACAACACCTGTTCAGCAAATGGAAATACTTTCTCATTAGGTGAAATAGGATATATATGTACCTCACCTACTTTGTGATCAAATCCAAACTCACGAAGACCAACAGCGGCAAGCAACTGATCTGTCAACACAACATAGTCTGATTGTGCTTGTTGGTCAATAAGGCGCACCGCTTCAATATCGTGTTGCGCCACATTCCATCCTTGACTATATTCCACCGCATTAATAGTTGGATAAAGAAAGTAAAACTGCACAGCCATAAGCGCACTAATAATAAAAATGCCTAGAAAATATAACACAGCATGACGTGCCACATATCGATTCCATGCAGCTACAATCCCCACTAGAAAAACAGGCAAAACAAACAATGGCAATACAGTTTTCAAACGCAAAACAAATTCGAGCTGCTCATAATGAATAACACCGGGAATAACTATATACGTCCGCAGCAAAGCAATCGCAAAAACAATTCCAACTACTGTTCCAACAAGTGGTAATCGCACATGCTTAGGTAGCGCCTTACCTGGAAAAATAAAATACACACTCGTCAAAATCACAACCCACCACAATCCATAACTAATACTATATAACAGTTTCCAGAACACAGACACATCAGAAATAGAAAATGGAAACGCAAACACATTCCAAATATTTTGCCAATCTACGATTGCACTGTTAACTATAAAGGTTTCGCCCTGTAACAAACGGAACAATCCGAACATACTGAGAAGCCCCACACCGATAGCAACAGCTAACAATACTGAGGTAAGCACCTTACTCTTACCACCAATCTGTACTGCGAGCGTTACTAGAAACATTGGCACACCAAGCATAGGGTGCGTTACTAGTGCCGCGACTACAAGAAACCACACCAACCAACTCCTATTTACAAGCGGCAGAAGAAATATCCACCAAAGTGCATAGAGCACAGTAAAATTATATGGCACAGTGAACGTAAGTGCTGGAAGAATCACAAGCGGTACCAGCAACATACCAAAACGCGCGTGGTCTTTTGTCATACCCCATGCACGTGTGAGCCCATAGTACGAAACCAGAAGCACAGACAACATTGCATGAAGTGGAAGCAACAGACGATCAACCAACTCGATACCTAATCCAGTCATGCGCGACAATACAGACACCACTGCGTACTGACCAATGTACATCGGCTGCAGAGGGAAAATTCTACCATGCTCTAGCACATACTGCTCTGCTGTCTGATGAATAAGCGGGTCATAACCATATCCTAAAGAGAACACAACAAGTGCTACACCGTAAACTACCATGCCATACAGAGCTGTTGCAATCCACCACATTACACTTGAACGTCTACTTGTATATAACAAGCAACCCACAACAATACCGAACAACACAAAAAAGAATACATTTGTACTATGCCACGGCGTAAGTAGCGAATACTCAACACGACTAAGAAACAAAAGCACAACAAGCCACAACTCAATTCCTAATGTGAGTCCAATAAGTAACTTGTCACGAATCGCGGAAGGAAAAACCCTCGACATTTTAGGTAGTCGCCAATGCATTTTCCAAGCTGCCACCCCCACCCCAACTGCTACTGCAAAACTACTCCACAAAGAAATACCAACAACCAAGTATGCAACTGTTGCTAAAATAACAAACAAGCACCACAGAAAAACACTGGAGAGAATCCAGTGTTTTTCGTTTTCAATTTTTTTTATACGACCCAACACAACCTAATCAACAGGACTGGCAACTTCGTATGCACCCAGGTTAGAACCTGTTGGATAGTCACTCAAATCACCATTTACCACGAACTTATCTTGGAATCTGTTGCTTGCATATACTTGCGGTGAAACCCAACGCTTAATCCCGTTTTGAATATAATAAGTACTTGCACCATCTTTTACTAATGAACCATCTGGATATAATGCAATATCAAGTGAAGGGCCTATCTTATAGTTAGTAAAGAAGGCGTCAGCTACATCTTTAACTTTACTGCTCCAATTTGAACCCCACAAAGCTGACACTGCAGATTCGCTCGTTATCTTACGCAATACACCACCTGGTGTCACTGCGTAAATATTAGGATCTGAAGTGATCTTTATTAACCAAGTACCTGGACGCATCGTAACATTCTGTACGAGCGGTATTGTTTTTAAATCATCGTGTGAAATTGATTTGACATTATTAAGGTCGGTATACCAGCTAAAGTATACATCACCAGTTGCGAATGTATATCGACCACCATCCTTATAATAATACAGCGTCGTCATAAGATTGCTCTTGATTATGTCACCTGTATTTAGCTTATTTAAAGGAGTGAGTATAATCTGCCCTCCTTCGTAACCAGATGTCTCATAACCAGCACTTCCTGGTCCACCACCCTTATAACCAGGAGTTTCGTATCCGGGCACGCCCGGACCACCGCCTTTGTATCCTGATGTTTCTTCATAACCAGCACTTCCACCACCACCTTTTTGCTTCTGTGCTGAATACAATCTTCGTCGACGCTCAAGTTCGTAAGCTTGTTCAGTCTTTGCTGCTTTTTCCTGCTGAAATTGCTCATAACGACGTGAACGCAAACGCTCCCACACATCCTGTGGAATCGCACCGGCTGCAAATGCTGCAGCTCCAGCCGAGAGCAACATTAATGTCGCCACCGCTATTGTTGTGCCGACTTTAACTTTTGACTTTGTTGTTGTACTGGTCTTCATACAAATAATTTATCTAAAAACTATCTATATAATACCACAAAAACATTATTCGAGGAACTTAACAATAGCTGATTGGACCACATCTTTATCTTGTTCGCCATCAACATCATGTACAAGATCCTGTTCACGATATTGGTCAATAATTGGTTGTGTTTCTTCGTGGTAAATCGCAAGACGCTTTTTCACAGCTTCTTCTGTGTCATCATCACGCTGTGTAAGTGGTTCACCATCTATATCGCACACCCCCTCTTCTTTTGGCGGAGTAAATGTCACATGGTAAATATGCCCCTGACTGCATCCACGACGACCAGAAATGCGCTTCACCGCAAGCTCGTCTGAAATACTAATCACAAATACATGATCAATCTCAGTAATGTCTGCTAAATCAACACGCTGCTGCTCGTTTCGTGGATATCCATCCAAGATATACCCATGCTCAACATCGGACTTGGCCAATCGCTCTTGTACTACCTGCTTTGTAAGATCATCCCCTACCAAGTCTCCTGCAGAAACAATTTCTTGAGCTTTCTTTCCAACATCTGTTCCACGCTTAATATGATCACGATACAACGCACCAGGAGAAATTTGCTGGAATAGAAAAACGAGCAGAAAGTAATTCTGCTTGCGTACCTTTGCCTGACCCTTGTGGACCAATGAAAACAACACGTAATCCTGCCATAATCTGTTAGCTAAAAATCTGTAACACTCTGTCACGCACTAATTGCGCAGATCGCTCACTTTCACAATACTTTGCTGCGATTGATTGTACAGCTCGTGCTGCATTAGTCCGATCCTTATATTTAAGCTCACCATTTTCTATCAAACGACTTATCTCTGATATCATGCGATCACGATCTTTATTATCAATCTTGAACCTACCGCTTGAACACAATCCTCGCACCTCACGATTGATTGCTGCACGTGCTGCTTCTGATTTCATCTTGGGCTTGCTAGCACCTTTTTGCTCACGAGAAGAAGAACCTTTTGTAGAGGAACTTTTACCGCTTCTACCACTGATTAAATCTATTAAACCCATATAAAACTAGTATACCTTATCATAACTATGCATGGTAATCTGTGCATCGATCTGTTTCCATGCTTCAATAGCTACACTCACAATAATCAGCAAGCTCATACCACCAATAAGCAATGTGTTAGTCCCCGTAAATGCCTGTACAATAAGCGGCAATACAGCGATTGCTGCAAGAAATGTTGCGCCAGTAAAAGTAATACGCGTAATAACAAAGTCTAAATACTTTCGTGTCTGCGTGCCTGGCCTAACACCGGGGATAAAAGCACCTTGACGCTGCAAATTCTCTGCCATTTGATCTGGGTGCACCACAACTGATGTATAGAAGTAGGTAAATCCAAATACCAACAAGAAATACAACAAGCCATAGATTAATTGATTCTGGAATACCTCAATAGTCCACTGCGCAAATGTCGCCAACCAGTCTGTCTTTGCTCGAACAAAAAACTGAGCAATAAGTGGTGGGAACAATACTAATGAGATCGCAAAGATGATTGGGATTACACCAGCCATATTCACACGAAGTGGCAAGTGCGTCTTCACTCCTCCAGCAATACGAGTACCACGAACTTGACGGGCGTAACTAATCGGAATGTTGCGCTGCCCTTCAGTAATAAAGATAACACCAACAACTGTAATAAGCGCCAAAGCAATCAATGAAATAAGTGTTGGAATCTGTGTTGCATCAAATGTTGCAAAAATCTGGCTCAGCGTTGTTGGGAATCCAGAAACGATTGCCGCAAAAATCAAAAGCGAAATACCATTTCCCACTTTCTTCTCAGTGATAAGCTCACCGATCCAGGTTAAGAACATACTACCGGCTGTTGCTACCACAATAATAGTAAACATGTTAAATGCAGTCAGATCAGGCAAAACCTGCAGCGGTAACTGACGCAAAAGAGTGATATATCCGTATGCCTGCAACGCAGCGAGCGGCACCGTAAGTAATCGTGTATATTGGTTAATCTTAGCGCGACCATGCTCTCCTTCTTTACTAAGCTCCTCAAGTCGAGGAATAACCATGTTCAACAGCTGAAAAATAATTGATGAGGTAATATATGGACCAACACCAAGCATCACAACAGAAAAGCTCTGCATCGTACCACCAGAAAAAATATTCAACAATCCAAGCACTTGGTTCGCCTCAAAGAATGCTTCAAGATTTGCAACATTTACTCCAGGAACAGGAACGTGCGCCAATAAACGAAAAAGCAACAGCATTGCTAGTACAAACAAAAGACTGTCGCGTAAGCTCTTGATTCCAAAAATCTTTTTCAGTTTTTCCATATACGTCAAAACGTAATCTCCTTATTTTTTTGCCACAGAAGGCTTCGCTTTCTTTACTGCTTTTTTCTTCTTTACAATCGGTGCAACGGTTCCGCCGGCTTTTTCAATAGCTGCTTTAGCCCCAACAGAAACTTTAATACCTTTCACTTCGATTTTCTTAGTCAATTCACCACGGGCAACAATCTTCACACCTGACTTGATTGTAGCAATTACACCCTTTTTCAGCAATGTGTTTGGTGCGATTAATTCATTTTCCTTAGTAACAACACGCTCAAGCGTTGCAAGAGTGACAGTAACTGCACTTCCACGCGGGCTGTTAAATCCTCTATTTTTTGGCAAGTTAATTAAGTTCTGCTTAAATGCACGCCGCGCAAGACCGCTCTTACCACCAGAACGTGAACGCTGTCCTTTCATTCCACGACCACTGTAGGTCCCACTACTTGCATCACCACGACCAACACGGCGTCGCTTCTTGCGTGCCTTGATATTCTTCTTAAGTGTGTTTGGTAGAAGTGTCATATGAAAAAATTATGCTTCAGTCCTTGCTTGCTCAGAAGCGGGTACGGGTGTAGGTGCCGTAGCAACAGGCTTCTTCACTGACGGACGGATACGATTAAAATGCGCCAACTCATGCAGCGCAGCAAATGTTGCCTTAATATTATTAATCTTATTCTTGGTTCCCAAAATCTTACTTGAAATATTAGGAATACCAGCATACTCAAGCACTGTTCGCAGTGCACCTCCAGCAATAATTCCACTTCCTGCTGGAGCAGGCTTAAGCAAAATGTGCGCAGCACCGGCACGACCTTCAAGCTTAAACGCGATAGTCTCGTTTACAATTGGGACAGTAATCAAATTCTTCTTTGCTTGACGCACAGCCTTAGTAACTGCAATCTGCACATCAAGACCCTTAGCAACCCCATAACCAACTCGCCCTTTGCGATCACCAATAACCATTGCGGCACGGAACCTCAAACGCTTACCACCTTTGGTCACACGTGTCACACGAGCAAGCTCAACAATTGTTTGGTCAAATTCCTGTGGTTCACGCTCTTGGCGACGACCACGGCGTGGACGACGATTTCCTCCACCGCCACGACCTCCACGACGCTCGAATTTCTTCGGCGCTGGCTTTGTTGCTTCTGGTGCTGCTGGAGTTTCTGCCGCCTTTGGTGCTGGTGTTTCAGGTGTTTTTTCAGTTGTGTTATTCTCTTCTGTCATAAGATTATAATTGCAAACCACCTTCACGTGCGCCATCAGCAATGGCTTGTACACGTCCATGGTAGGCATATCCTCCACGGTCAAAAACCACAGTAGTAATACCCAGTTTTTTTGCTTTATCTGCAAGCTGCTTTCCCATAGTAAACGCCACGGCAACTTGTGCTTTGCGATCACCAGCATCAACCTTCTTAATCTGCTTACTATGCACTGAAGCCAATGTTTTTCCTGCCGCATCATCAATCAACTGAACAAACAATGTTGTTGTTCCACGAAATACATTAACACGTGGACGCTCTGCTGTTCCACTAATCTTTGACCGAACACGAACATGACGTCGCGCACGCGATGCTTTTCTCTTGTCAGTTTTTGCTGTAGTTGGTTTCATACGATTTATGCTGCAGCTTTCGCAGCCTTACCAGCCTTACGACGGATAATTTCATCTACATATTTAATACCTTTTCCTTTATATGGCTCAGGCTTACGCAGCTTACGAATATCCGCTGCAACTTGGCCAACCTTCTGCTTATCAATTCCAGAAATAATAACTATGTTCTTTTCAACCTCAGCATTAACACCTTCTGGCATAGGAAACTCAATAGGATGAGAAAATCCAAGCTCAAACTTCAGTCCATTGCCTTGCTTTGCAACACGATATCCAACACCATTAATTTCTAATTTCTTTTCATACCCTTCAGTCACACCAACAACCATATTTACAATTAAACTTGCAAACAAACCCCAGAAAGCGCGTTCAGATTTCTTTTCTTCATTAGTTACATGCACAGTAATTCCTTCTTCAGCCTGCTTCACGGTAACTAAAGGATGCAACGCTTGCTTTAGCTCGCCCTTAGGTCCTTTGATCGTAACCATGCCATCAGCAATGGTAGCGGTTACTCCGTCAGGAAGTGCAATCAATTGTTTTCCGATTCGTGACATATTAGTAGATTGTACAAATTACCTCACCACCAACACCTTGCTTCTTCGCTTCTTTATTAGTCATCATGCCACGAGATGTTGAAATGATTGCAATACCAAGATGATTGCGAACAATTGGCAATGCATCTTTTTGCGCATACTTACGATGTCCTGGCTTACTAACACGATCAATTGCATTAATACGACTGAACTTTCCGTCATACTTCAAGCACACGCGCAACATCGGCCGCACGCCATCTTCTACTTTCTCAACACTAACCACATAACCCTCGCGTTCCAAAATCTGGCCAATCATGAACTTAATCTTAGAAAATGGAATCAACACCTCACGCTTATGAACGCGTGCGGCATTTCGGATTCGAGTTAACATGTCTGCGATTGGATCTGTATACATAATTACCAGCTTGATTTACGAACACCAGGAAGCAAGCCTTTGTTTGCTAATTCCCTAAAACAAATACGGCACAAGTCAAAGTCACGCATATATCCATTATTACGCCCGCACATAAAGCAGCGGTTCATCTTTCGACAACTAAACTTCGGCGTTTTCTTAGCTTTTGCAATGTGTGCTTTTGATGCCATACACTTATTTGTTGTTCTGCTTAGCAAATGGGAAACCAAACTCCTCAAGCAGCGCTCGAGCGTGTTCCTCATTCTTCGTATTAGTTACAATCGTGATTTCAAGACCATGCGTCTTTTCGATTTCCTCTCCGGAAAGTTCAGGAAACGCAATCTGTTCTTTGAAGCCAAAGCTAAAGTTACCTTGACGATCAAACCCAGTACGTGCGATACCACGAAAGTCACGAACACGAGGAAATGTCACACGTAACAACTTCTCCAAAAAGTCGTACATGCGCTTTCCTCGCAACGTCACCATAAGTCCTACAATCATCCCCTCTCGCAACTTAAAGTTAGAAATTGAAAGTCGCGCCTTGGTCTTAACTGGTTTTTGACCAGAAATCTTGGTCAAATTGTTCTCCACCATAGCAATGTAATTGCTATCCTTAGTGAATTTTCCAACACCAACATTAAGCACCACTTTCGTAATACGTGGAACTGCCATTGTGTTACTAATGCTCAAACGCTCTTTGAGCTTAGGAACCACTTTTGTTGTGTAGGATTCTTGTAACATACTTATTTCTTATCCTCTGTCTTTTTAGTAGCAACCTTCTTCTTTGGTGTAGCATCTGCATCAACCTTCTTCACGTTAGAAATATGAAGAGGCGCTGCAAGTTCAACGCGCTGTCCTGGCTGATCTTTCTGCTGTGAGCGCAAGTGCTTCTTCATCATATTCACCCCATCAACAACTACACGCTGCTTTTTTGGAAAAACCTGAATAACCTTTCCAGTCTTTCCCTTATCTTTACCAGCAAGTACTTTTACAAAGTCACCTGTTTTAATTTTTAATTTGATCTTTGTAGCCATATTAAAGTACTTCAGGAGCTAATGACACAATCTTTTGAAACCCTGCACCACGCAATTCACGAGCTACTGGCCCGAAAATACGCGTGCCCTTAGGTTCCTTTGTTTTACGGTCCACAACTACCGCTGCATTATCATCAAACCGCACATAAGTTCCATCTTTACGACGAGTCTCTTTGCGCTGACGAACAATAACTGCATGAACCACCTCACCTTTTTTCACTGCACCACGAGGAGCAGCTGCCTTAACCGTACAAGTAATGATATCTCCAACACGAGCATATCGCTTTTTGTAACCACCAAGTACTCGAATACACATGAGGCGCTTTGCCCCACTGTTATCGGCTACTTTTAACATGCTCATGTGTTGAATCATACTATTACTTCTTGTTTGTAGGCACAACACGCCATCGCTTGGTCTTACTCAAAGGGCGTGTTTCTTCAATAACCACCTTGTCGCCTACGGCCAGCGTTCCATCAGCTACGTGCGCGTGATACTTCTTAGTTACGCGGTAGCGCTTCTGATAAATAGGATGGAGCTTCTGACGATAAACGGCAACAACAACCGTCTTATTCATTTTTGCAGCAACAACAGTACCGGATAATCGGCGTCGTGTCTTATTTGCTGCAGGTTGTTTTACTGTAGTTTCCATAGTAATTATTCAGTTACTTTCTCAGTCTTCTCAGCTGGCTTCTCCTCCTGAGCAGTAAGTTGCACAAGACGAGTCTTAATGCGAGCAATCGTACGCTTTACATCACGTAACTTACGCACATTTGGTTCCTCGGCTGACATAATAGCAAATGTAAGCTCGCTACGCTTCTGGCGCAACATGTCAAGCTCCTCATTCAACTCTTTCTCGTTCAATTTGTTAAGTTCTGCCATTTTCATATTATTCCTTTACGAGAAACTTAGTCTTCACTGGCAACTTATACGCAGCAAGCTGCATAGCACGACGTGCGATATCTTCTTCAACACCTGACATTTCAAACAAAACAGTCCCAGGCTTAACAACACACACGTAACGATCCACAGCACCCTTTCCTCCACCCATGGGCACTTCTGAGCCCTTCTTCGTTACCGGCTTATGCGGAAACACACGAATCCAGATCTTACCACCACGCGCAATAAATCGAGTCATCGCGCGACGAGCAGATTCAATCTGACGACTAGAAATCCAACCATGGCCAACTGATTTCAAACCATACGCACCAAAAGCAATAGTGGTCTGACGTGTTGCGACCCCTTTATTGCGGCGGCGTCCTTTGAAGGACTTGCGATGCTTTGTTTTCTTCGGCATTAACATACTAGCGTGTTGTTTCTTCCTTCTTGAACTTGTCCTTCATTCCAAAAACTTGTCCTTTGTAAATCCATACCTTTACACCGATCACACCATAAATAGTGTACGCCTCCACATTGGCATAGTCTACATCAGCACGGAATGTCTGCAATGGAATCTTTCCGTCAGAGAGTGTTTCTCGTCGAGAAATTTCTACTCCATTAAGACGACCTGCAGCAGTTACTTTAACTCCTACGGCTCCGGCCTTCATCACCCGCTCAATTGCAGTTTTTAGCACACGACGAAATGGCATACGCTTCTCAATCTCTGTAGCCATTTGCTGTGCAACAATTGCTGCGGATAGTGACGGCTGGCGCACTTCAAATACCTGCACCTTAATCGCTGTCTTTTTATCAAAGAACATTTTCTGAATCTTCTTCTTAAGATCCTCGATCCCTGCACCACCACGACCAATAATAAGTCCTGGCTTAGCCACACGTACAGTCACCGTTACTTCTCCTGCACCATGCGCAATTGAAATAGCATCAAGACCAGCGTCTTTAAGCTCTTTAGTCAAAAACTTTCGAATAGCAACTTCCTTCTTCAAATTCTGTCGATACTTTCCCTTACGAGCAAACCATCGTGAATCCCAAGGATACAAGACGTTGATTCGATGTGCAATTGGATGTACTTTTCGTCCCATAGGATTTACTTGGTTTCTTTCTTAGATTCCTCAGCCTTTGGCTTTGGTGCTTCTACCTTCTTGGTTTCAGCTTTACTCGCGTCGTCTTTCTTGTCTGCTGGCTCTGGAGCCTTACCAGAAAGTATAATGCGAATATGACTTGTTCGCTTACGAATACGTGATGCACGTCCACGAGCTCGTGGGCGCCATCGATGGAGTGTTGGTCCATCATCTACTGCGATCTCTTTCACGACCAAAGAATCTTCTTCAGCCTTGAAATTATGGGTCGCATTAGCCACTGCACTTTTGAGCAACTTCTGAACTGGCACACTTGCTGCCTTGTTCATAAAATGTAACTGCGCATCTGCTTTGCCAGCGTTCATGCCACGAATGACATTAACAACCAAACGCACCTTCTTAGGTGACATGCGCAATTGCTTTAATGATGCATTAACTAATACGTCCATACTATTTATTTAGCACCCTTGGCCATCTTACCACCGTGGCGGATGAACTTACGAGTGAATGAGAATTCGCCCAACTTATGACCAACCATATCTTCAACAACAGTGAACTCAAAGAAATCTTTTCCATTATGTACTGCAAATCGAAGGCCTACCATCTCAGGAGTGATAGTTGATCGTCGTGACCATGTCTTGATCGTCTTTGCGCTACCAGTAGCTTTCGCCTCGGCAACTTTCTTCAAAACACATTCGTCAACAAATGGACCTTTTTTCAAACTTCGTGACATATTATTTCTTCTTACGCTTCTTAGGTCGGCGCTTTACAATAAGCTTACTACTTACTTTCTTCTTATTGCGTGTGCGAACACCAAGCGCTTTTTTACCCCAAGGAGTCTTAGGCGCTTTCATACCAATAGGATGCTTACCTTCACCACCACCATGAGGGTGATCACATGGGTTCATAGCCTTACCACGTACAGTAGGACGAAATCCTTTGTGTCGCATGCGTCCAGCTTTACCCCAACGAATAAGACGATGGTCTGGATTACTTACCATACCAACGCTAGCACTACAATCCTTTAACACCTTACGAATTTCACCGGATGGCATCTTGAGCTGAGCATACTTACCCTCAATACCCATGAGCTGAACTTGCGTACCAGCACCACGAGCAATTTGCCCACCACCACCAGGACGAAACTCGATATTGTGTACAAAAGATCCAATTGGAATAAACTCAATTGGCATACGTGCACCAACAGTTGCGTCAATTGCCTTTGCTGATGATACCACCTTCATATCTACAGTCAAACAATCAGGCGCAAGAATGTAACGCTTTTCTCCATCTTCAAACTGAATAAGAGCGATACGTGCATTACGGTTGGGATCATACTCAATTGCAATAACAGTTGCGACTTCGTCATAACGCATCTGCTTAAAATCTATTAAACGGATGAATCGACGTGCTCCACCACCACGATGACGAACAGTAATCTTTCCTTTTGAACGCCCAGCTTTTTGTTTACGAAAAACAATCAAGCTTTTCTCCGGCTTAGTCTTTGTGATATCAGAAAAGGTATCAACACTCATGAAGCGTCGGCCTGCGTGATTCTTTTTGTATTTCTTTACGGGCATAAGCTATTTACACTCCTTTATGAAGTGATACTGTCTTACCTTTTTCTAATTGCACTAAAGCGTACTTGCGATTCTTTCTCTGACCTACTGTTCTACCAAAACGCTTTTTCTTTCCTTGACGACTCATCATGCGCACAGCAACAGGACGTGTTCCAAACATGTGCTCAAATTCATCTGCAACTGTATACTTATTTGCACTTGCAATTACTTCAAACGTATACAAACCCTTTGCCTCACGCTGTGCAGTCTTTTCAGTAACATGAGGGCGCACGAACACACCATTACTAACGCTAGGCTTTGATCGTTTCTTTCTTGCCACCGGTGCTTTGGTGTCTTTTTTCGCCTCAGCCTTCTTAGGCTCTGCTTTAGGCGATTCCTTCTTTACATCTACTTTTCCTGCTTCTTTAGCAGCCTGAACAGCAGCAGCTTTCACTGCCTCATCTTCTTTTTTCTTTTTGAATCGATCAAAGATTCCCATAGAATTATGCGTACTTCTTCTCAAGTTGCTTCAATGCATCGCGACTCACAATCAGGTATGGATATTCCACCAAGTCCTTCAATCCAAGCTCACCAACAAATGTTGTTTTCACGCGCTTGATATTGCGAGTCATACGCAAGATGTTCTCATCCTTTTCAGGTGTAACAACTAGCGCTCGCTTGTACCCACATGGCAGTGCACTTTTCATCTTTGCAAAATCCTTTGTCTTTGGCTCTGCAAAGTTGAGCGTATCCACAACAACAAGGCCACCATGCTCTAAACGATCTGATAGAATCATTCGCATTACATTCTGCTTTGCCTTCTTGTTAATACGCTTTTTAAAGTTGCGCACCTTGGTTGGACCAAAGGTAACACCACCACCACGCCACAGTGGAGATCGAATAGAGCCATGTCGTGCTCTACCAGTCCCCTTCTGACGCCATGGCTTCTTACCACCACCGCGTGTGTCACTGCGACCCTTAGTATGTGCTAGTACCTGACGAGTATTTGCAAAAGCTGCAACCACGGCGTCATGCACCACCTCAACCTTAGGCGTAACAGCAAAAACCGCATCACTGAGCTCAAGTGATTCAACTGTTTTACCTTCTTGGTTGTATACGTCTACTTTGGCCATATTTATGATGTTGTTTGTTCTGCCGCAGAAACCTCTTCTTTTGGTGCCTCCTCAGCTGACTTTTCCTCAGCTACTTTGCCATTACCAACTACCATCTCACCCTCAGCTGCAATCATTACCAACCCACCTTTTGCTCCTGGGATTGCACCTTTGATCATAATCTCGTGTGTTTCAGGATCTACAGCAACCACTTCAAGATTGCTAATGGTTACACGTTCATTTCCCATTTGTCCTCCCATACGTGTTCCTTTGAACACGCGTGCAGCATCAGTAGCTCCAATAGAACCTGGCATACGCAACTGATCCTTATGACCGTTGAACCCATGACGCTTAACAACACCTTGAAATCCTTTACCTTTGCTAGTACCAGTAACTGCAACGCGATCTCCTGGAACAAATGAAGTAACGCTGAGCACATCACCACGATTCAACTCCTGTTCAGTAACATATGATCGCATGTGTGCCACCTGTGGAAGACCTTTCAAATGACCGGCTTGCGGTTTCAAAACATGCTTTGCCTCACCAAATCCAACCTGGACCCTATGTCCAGAATCAAGATTCTCTACTTGAGTGACCACACACGGTCCAGCAACAACACGAGTAACAGGAACAACAGCTCCATTTTCATGGAACAACTGCGTCATGTTGTGTTTTGTGCCGATTAAGAATTTCATATAGTCTGGTTTTTGCTAAAGCAAAAGACTAGAAACTACCGCTTACCGAAATACGGGATAGTTTCTAGTCTTCTCCAAAATAGAAGAAGTTGTATATAGTGGTTAAAAATGTCTACGTTCTCCCAAGGTAAATCATTGTGCCGCGATGTTTTGTACCAGTAAAGGCACATCTTATCGCATTACGCCGCTTACCCAGATAATTAATTTACATTTTGATCTCAATGTCTACACCAGATGGCAAGTTCAGATTCATAAGTGAGTCAATAGTCTTGCTAGTTGGTTCGACTATGTCGATCAAACGCTTGTGCACTCGTACTTCGAACTGCTCACGTGACGTTTTGTTACGAAACGTTGCTCGGTTCACAGTGTACTTGCGCTTCTCTGTTGGCAAAGGAATTGGTCCAACAACTTTAGCACCGGAGCGTGTCGCAGTATCCATGATTGTGCGTGTTGATTCATCGATTACGCGTGAATCATATGCACGAATCTTAATACGGATACGTTGCGCCAACTCGGCACCACCGTCTTTCTTTGTTTTTGTCGCCTCTGCCATGTGGTTTGTGTTTTAAAAAAACCAGAATCCCGCCCTCATAATGAGAGCGGGAGAGCTGCTTATTTCAAAATTTTGGTTACTACACCAGCACCAACGGTACGTCCACCTTCGCGAATAGCGAATCGTGTCTTTTCCTCAAGTGCTACTGGCACAATGAGCTTAATACTCAACTGAACTGTATCTCCAGGCATAACCATCTCTGTTCCTTCTGGAAGCTCTACCTCACCGGTCACATCAGTTGTTCGAATGTAGAACTGTGGCTTATACCCTTTGAAAAATGGCTTGTGTCGCCCACCTTCTTCTTTGCTCAATGAATATACTTCAGCTTCAAATTCTGTGTGTGGAGTAACTGATCCAGGAACAGACAATACTTGTCCGCGCTGTACTTCATCTTTTTTCGTACCACGAAGCAAGATTCCAGCATTATCACCGGCTTGCCCTTGGTCTAACTGCTTGTTAAACATCTCCACTCCAGTAACTGTAGTCTTTGTAGTGCTATCACCCATTCCAACGATCTCGATTTCCTCACCAACTTTCACGATTCCACGCTCAATTCGTCCAGTTACCACTGTTCCACGCCCTTCAATTGAGAAAACATCCTCAATAGGCATAAGAAATGGCTTTGCTGTATCACGTTCCGGAGTTGGAATATGCGCGTCAAGTGCGTCTAGCAAGTCAAAAATTGGCTTAGATGCAGCTTCATCTCCTGGATTTTCAAGAGCTTTCAATGCGCTACCGCGGATAATTGGCGTGTCTGCACCTGGGAACTCGTATTTTGTAAGCAAATCGCGAATTTCTTCTTCAACAAGATCAATCAATTCCGGATCACTTACTTGGTCGATTTTGTTCAAAAATACAACAATATACGGCACTCCAACCTGACGAGCAAGCAAAATATGCTCACGAGTCTGTGGCATTGGGCCATCAGCTGCATTTACTACTAGAATTGCTCCGTCCATTTGCGCAGCACCAGTAATCATGTTCTTTACATAGTCTGCGTGTCCTGGACAATCAACGTGAGCATAGTGGCGCTTCTCACTTTCATACTCAACATGAGCTGTTGCAATAGTAATACCACGCTCGCGCTCTTCTGGCGCAGCGTCAATTTGGTCCACACTCTTATCTTGTGCAATCTTTCCATGTGCACCAAGCACCTTCAAGATAGCAGCGGTAAGTGTAGTTTTACCGTGATCAACGTGGCCAATTGTACCAACATTGACATGTTCTTTACTTCGGTCAAACATTTCTGCCATATGTGTTTTAGATTAATAAAAGCGGTGGGATTATAGCATTTGGGTGTAAATGCTGTCAAGCGTTTGGGGTGGGTATTGGCTGTGGATGTATTTTTAGGGATATTAGGAGTGCGATTTGCCTAAATTTGGATAAAAAACAAACAACCGCCTGATCTGTTAAATCAAACGGTTGCTGTTGGGTTGTAAATCAGTTAGGACTTGATGGCGAGAAAGCGACAGTAGCCATGCCAGTCGCTGACACGCCAATCCACGTTCAGATCGCGACTCCGATCGCCCCTGCTGAGACAAAGCACGTAACGGCCGCCACCAAAGCACAGCCAAACCGTGCCAAGTTCCACGATCGGGAACTCGCGCTGGGTCTCCGGGTGCGCGGCACCGAACGCAAGCAGATCTTCAACTTTGGCAGACTTCAGACCTTCTTGCTTCATGTATGTCAGCACCTCATCGCTCGTCATAGTACGGTTGAAGTGCAGGAGCACCATCTCATGCTCAACCTCACCCTCTCCGCTTATCGGCCAGTTGGCAGACACAGCATGCTCCGACTCCCAGCCGTAGTCACCTACCGCGACCATCTGGTCAAAGGTCTGGGAGTAGTCTACCACGGTGCGGTAGACTTCCAGATCAGCGATGTTAGGACCAGAGATGGGCTCTGGTGCGAGGAACTGCTCGTTGAGCAGCTCCACCGCGAGCTTGGCGTTGTCCGGGTTGCGCAGCTTTGCTGCGAGCTCGGCAGAAAAGCCGGCTCGATCCAGTGATTGAAGAAAGGCGATCCCTCCTCCAATGTTGTCATCAATTAGGCGTGTCATGTGACATTGCATCCTTTTTACCGTCGAGCTTGTGCATACAAAGTGCTTCTCTGTAATACATATCGCTCTTCCAAAACGGCATGTTTTCCACAAATTACTTTGTGAAGAATGTGCTGTTTTTGAAAAAAGTTTTTTGGTAAGGCCGTCTGATGATGTTGTCTCATCAGACGACCCCTTGAGCAGTTCGTAATCCAGATCACTTCGTTGTAGATCTGAACCAAAAAATGCTCAAAACCCCTGTTACTTCTTCTTGATTGCGAGAACAAAGTCATCGCTTTCCCACATCCCACCAACGGATCGCAACTTCAATGTGCGACGCATACCAGGCTTAGGCAAAACACCCTCTTCTTCCTCATCTTCTGGGCCACCATAGCCACCCAAACACAAACCCATTGGATAGCCACCATACAACGCCACCGATCCGATCTGTACGACCGTAACCAAGCGCTGAAGCTCTGGCCTCCATTCGCCCAACTTGAGCAAGTCTTCGACTTTGCCTGGACACAGATCGTTTTCTTCCATGTACGCAAGGACTTCTTCAGTCTTGCCCCTACCAAAGAACCGCAGAAGAACCGGTTCTTTTTGAACCCGCCCTTTGCCTGACCGTTCAATGATCCATCGGTCTTCAGTAATCTCATCATCAACATAGTCGTACTCACCCAAGGTGACCATGTTGTTAAATGAACCTGTACTCACATACATAGGCTCAATCGGCACCACACGCACAACCTCCAGACTACTCACCTTTGGCTCAAGAAAAGCCTTTTCAAGCAGTTCAACTGCTTGAGCTGCGTTGCTGTCCAGACTCACTTTCTCGGCAAGTGCAGAGGAAAACCCCGCCCCAGAAAGATTGTTGATTAGCAATAACAGCTTTCGAGCAGGAATATCAATTAGGCGTTTCATTTTTTCGCCCATGAATTTCTCTCCTTTAGTATCACCGTCGGATTTGTACACACAGAGTATTTCCCTGCATTCACATTAACCCTGTAGTTTAAAACGGCGCCACGCTTGAATATACTTGAATTATGCTAATTTGTCAAGTTTCACATTCAAAAAACCGTCCAGAGTTAGGGTCTGCGACGGTTTCCTGTTTGTTGCGTTAGCAACCCAGCGGCAGCTCTTTCTTGATGAACAAGAAGGCGCATTGCTTCCCGAGTGACTGTGAGTAAGGATGTTCACACAGCTCTCGTGGTCGTTGTTTTCTCATTCCTTCGAGTATCATGGGTAAGCACTCTCCGTTAACTGGACAGATACTTTTTGAACCCAAAGCCAAGACCGGAGCGCATCGTTGTAGATCAGGATACATCCGACCAACAGCAAGCAATTCTTCAATTCGACCCAGATGTAGACGGTTCTGAGCTGCATACTCCAAAATCTCTTCCACATGCACTGTACGGCCAAACTGAACAACTCTCATGAAGCGACGCTTCTGACCATGGCCGTGGATTGGCCAATTCTCAGAAGTCATCTTGCTCGAAACCAGATCGTACTGTCCATGGTGGACCATCTGATCAAACGACTCGGAGTAATCCACTGTTACCATGAGGTACCAGCGAATCCTTTGATCTAACTGAAATCTACTCATTAGCAAACTCCTTATCAATTAAAGATCTATTGGTAAGGCCGTCTGATGATGTTGTATCATCAGACGACCCCTTGAGTAATCCCTAATCCTGAGTTGACACCACCGCGTTGTGGTGAGGATTAGCAATTGCTCAAACCGCTACTTGTAGGCGAGGAAGCTCCAGCCAGCACCCCAGTCGCATGAAAACGAGTCGGCGCAGATTGTACGCGAACCGTTCTTCGCTGCAAGATAGGACACATAACCAAAACCAGAGCCTTTGAAACCATTCCATATGGTTCCCAACGCCAGTATTGGGGAGAAGTACTGCTCCACAAGGTTGGCATCACCGAATGCCACAAGATCGTGAATGTTTGCGGATGTCAAACCGTTCTCACTGCAAAAAGCAAGAACGTAATCACTTTCCACGAACATGCTGAAGTCAAGCAACACGAAACTCCTAAGAGCACTCGACGATTTTATCTCGGATCGATGAACAGCTCTTGCGTTGGCCAGCAACCAATCGTGGTTTTTACCTGCCACCAAATCACACGTGCTGACATCAGCTAAGTGATCCAAGTTAGGTCTGTAGCTAACACGAACTGCGGAGACCTTCAGCTCTCCTACAACAGGATTAATGGCAACAGACAATGGAACCCTCCTTTTTTTACCGCGGAACATGCATACAAGGTAGATCCCTGCACTACATATTCACTTTCCAAAACGGCATGGTTTCCACAAATTGCTTTGTGAAGACTATGCTGTTTTTGAAATAAGTTTTTAGGTAAGGCCGTCTGATGATGTTGTATCATCAGACGACCCCTTGAGTAATCCCTAATCCTGAGTTGACACCACCGCGTTGTGGTGAGGATTAGCAATTGCTCAAACCGTTCGAATCTTGTACGATTACCCATCGCCACGCAGCTCTGCCCAAAAGGGAGCCAAGTGCGTTGAACAGGCATCCAACCCGAACTTCTCGTGCTTGCACACCGGAATCACGGGTAGTGCACCTTCCACATCGATGATGTTGGCCCAAGGACGTTCTTCCATTGGAAGACCAATCATCTTGAGACCATCTTCGTATTGCAGAACCCCGAGGATCAAGCCTGCGCTGAGGATCTGGCAGGCAGACCGCACGAGCAGCTGCACATAACCAGGATCCTCAATCCCAGCGCTAAGCACAACCCGTCGAGCCAAAGTCAAATTATCCATCTCAAACCTCCACCGCCGTCGAGGTATGCACACAGAAAACACCTCTCTGTGTAACACACCATCCCTTTATCCAAAACGGCATGGTTTCCACAAATTGCTTTGTGAAGACTGTGCTGTTTTTGAAAAAAGTCACCTCGGCCGAACTTGTGTTAACAAGTTCGGCCGTTGAGAGATGTGTAATCTGTTCCCTTTTGGGTTAGATTAAAGACCTCTCAAACCGTTTGCGCTATTTTAGGTTGCGCTTACCTCTACCAAGAACCTCCTTTCTTTCGAACTACAATGAACTGCACTCCTGCTGGCCACACATGGTCAAAATCGTATGCCAGCATCATATCACCCAGCAAGACAGGACATTTAACTGCACCATCTTCGTTTGTCCAGGTTGTATCAAGCGCAACAATCTCCCGATCTGCACCTCCCAACTCGATACGAGTGCACTCCACCACGAAAAGCATTTCCACAACATGAGCGGGACGATAACCAATTTCTTCCAAGTGCTCAACAACCTCCGCGGAGCTTATTGGCTTGGGAAACTTGATCCGCCTGGTTACAGCACCAACTCGAGTAGCTCTTGTGGGAAACTTACTGTAAACCGCCTCCTTGATCTCTCCACTAAGATGAACTGATGAAAGATTAATCCATTCCGGAAAGCCAAACTGGCAATCAAACAGAACGAAAGGCTTAGAAGATCTGACTTTTCCTTCACTCACGACTTTACTCCGTCGTTAGACTCACTATTAAGAACATTGCCAATTCCGGAGAACGCAAAACCCTCTTTATTGACTGCCTACTATAGCATATTTTAACGATTTTGTCAAGTATAGCATGGACAATTTTTGCTCTAAAATTAGACAAATTTGGGCGCCAAAAAACCGCTTATTTAAGCGGTTTTTTTAAACTTTATTTTCAAAACTTTCTATTCAACCGGCTCTATATAAAACCGCTCTTCTTCTTTTTCCTCATTTTCAGCGACTTTATGTTCAGAATTAGCTGTTTCTTGCTTTAATTTAGCGAAATTTTCAACAAAATCAGCAATTGGAGTGAATCCTTCATTGCCATCATCTGTTTCAAGTTCACCAAGTGCTTCTTGAGCATCTTCTTCTTTCCATTGAGCAATAGCCTCATTTGCTTGAGATACATCCATTGCCTCATAATCATCAGTTTCTATCTCATCTTCGCCCCAATCCTCGTCTTCCATAGACCATGTTGAATGTGCTGCAACATCCATAAGCACTTCATAATCCGTCAAAGACATAACAACATGAGCATCTTCTGTTTCTGGATTAACCATAATACAGCGATCGCCGGTGCGATCTACAAGGTCAAGGATTCGTTGGAGGTATGGAGGTAACATATTATTTTTTGTTTAAAAACTAGTGCATACCCAGCTTAAAACAAAAAGCGCGGCCTGGCAAGGCCGCGCAAAAATTCTAATTGATCCTTACTTCTTCCCTTCAGCAATCTTCTCTGCCACATTACGCGGCACTTCAGCATAATGTGCAAATTCCATTGAAAAACTTGCACGACCTTGCGTCATACTACGCAAACTTGTGGTGTAACCGAACATTTCTGCAAGTGGAACCATAGCTTTAACAAGCTTAACTTGTCCAATGTCTGTCATTTCTTGAACTTGTCCACGCTTACCATTAAGGTCGCCTATCACATCCCCCATATAATCCTCCGGTGTAGTTACATCAACTTTCATCATTGGCTCAAGAATAATTGGATCTGCTTTTTTTGCTGCAGCTTGGAATGCCATTGAACCTGCCATTTTAAATGCAACTTCAGAAGAGTCCACATCATGATATGAACCATCAGTTACAGTAACCTTAATATCTAGCAACTGATACCCTGCAACAATTCCGCGCGCCATTGCTTCTTTCACACCTTTTTCAATAGCTGGAATATACTCTTTAGGAATAACACCACCTTTAATTGAATCGCCAAACTGGAAGTGATCTTCACCTTCTTCTGGTTGAAATGGCTCAATAGTCATAACACAATGACCATATTGTCCACGACCACCAGATTGCTTGATGTATTTTCCTTCGGCTTCAGCAAGCTTTTTAATAGTTTCTTTATACGCAACTTGTGGTGCACCAACATTTGCCTCAACATTAAACTCGCGCTTCATACGATCCACAATAATATCCAGGTGAAGCTCGCCCATTCCGGAAATAATAGTTTGCAAAGTTTCTTCATCGCTTTTTACTTGGAAGGTTGGATCTTCTTCAGAAAGTTTTGCAAGAGCAATTCCCATTTTCTCCTGGTCAGCCTTAGTCTTTGGCTCAACAGCAACAGAGATCACCGGATCTGGGAAAGTAATGTTCTCCAATACGATCTTGTTATTCTCATCACAAAGCGTGTCTCCGGTTCGTGTATCTTTAAGTCCTACAGCGGCTGCAATCTCTCCAGCAAAAACTTCCTGAACCTCTTCACGACTGTTAGCATGCATACGCAAAATTCGTCCAACGCGTTCTTTCTTTCCAGAGGTTGGATTAAATACATATGAGCCAGACTTAAGCACACCAGAATACACACGGAAGAAGCACAACTTACCAACAAACGGGTCTGTCATGATCTTAAACGCCAGCGCTGAAAAAGATTCATTGTCATCAGTTTTGCGAGTCAACTCTTTTTCCGGATCATTAACATCAGTACCAACAATTGGTGGAACTTCAAGTGGGCTTGGCAAATAATCTACAACTGCGTTCAACATGAATTGCACACCTTTGTTCTTGAGTGCTGTGCCACATAATACTGGAACGATTTGGTTTGCAATTACACCTTTGCGTAACGCCACTTTCAAATCCTCAACAGACACTTCTTTTCCCTCCAAATAATCCTCCATTAACTTCTCATCATTCTCAACAATCGCCTCAACCAGCTTACCACGATACTCCTTTGCCATTTCCTGCAAATCCTCTGGAATATCTACTTCTTCAATATCCTTTCCAAGATCATCATGATAAATATGTGCGCGCATGGTAAGCAAATCCACAATCCCCTTAAATCCATCTTCAGCACCAATTGGGAGTTGCACTGGATATGCGTTCTTAGTCAAACGATCATGAATAGATTTCACATCTTTGAAAAAGTCTGCGCCGGTTCGGTCGAGCTTATTAATAAAACAAATACGCGGCACTTCATACTTGTCTGCTTGGTGCCAAACAGTTTCAGACTGTGGCTCAACTCCGGCAACTCCATCAAAGATCACAACTCCTCCATCAAGCACACGAAGTGATCGCTCAACTTCTGCAGTAAAGTCTACGTGACCTGGAGTATCAATAATGTTAATTCGCTTTCCATTCCAAAAACAGGTTGTAGCAGCAGATGTAATTGTAATTCCACGCTCTTGCTCTTGTTCCATCCAATCCATTTCCGCAGCACCTTCGTGCACCTCACCGATCTTGTGTTTTTTTCCTGTATAAAAAAGGACACGCTCGGTAACCGTAGTTTTACCGGCGTCAATGTGGGCGATGATTCCAATATTTCGGGTATCATTCAAGCTGTACTCTCGAGGCATACTTATAAAAAATTAATATCGCGCAAAATGAGCAAACGCGCGGTTACTTTCCGCCATACGATGCACATCAGTTTTTTTCTTAAATGCTCCACCTTCTTCTTCGGCTGCGGCCATTAGCTCATCAGCAAGACGAATCGCCATTGGTTTTCCTTTTCGTGCTTTTGCTGCAGCAATTAACCAACGGAATGCGAGTGCATTTCGTCTGTCGCCGCGAACCGGCATTGGTACTTGATAATTAGCACCACCAACACGACGTGAACGCACTTCCAAGGCTGGAGTAATATTTTTCATTGCTTGATCAAAAACATCAAGCGGCTTTTTTCCAGACTTTTCTTCAATACGATCAAAAGCTCCGTACACGATCTGCTGCGCTACGCTCTTCTTACCGTTCAGCATGATGTAATTAATAAACTTAGAAATAGTAATACTGCCGTAACGTGGGTCTGGAGCTGGAATTCTTTTTGGTGCTGGTTTACCGCGCATAATTTTTATTTAGGCTTTTTGGCACCGTATCTTGAACGGCTCTGCTTACGACCCTCTACTCCTGCAGTATCATATACACCACGAACAATAGTATAACGCACACCAGGAAGGTCCTTAATACGACCACCACGAATAAGTACAATACTGTGCTCTTGCAAGTTGTGTCCCTCACCTGGAATATATGCGGTAACTTCCATACCATTAGAAAGGCGCACACGAGCAATTTTACGAAGAGCTGAGTTCGGCTTCTTTGGTGTTGAAGTTGTAACTTTAACACACACCCCACGCTTAAATGGCGCGCCGCGCTTCAAATAGGTCTTTTTACGACGAAGAGAGTTGAAGGTGAACTGCATTGCTGGAGACTCAGACTTCTTTTTCTTCGGTGAACGACCCTTTCTAATAATTTGATTCATTGTTGGCATAAGGCTCTTCTATACGCGACTATTGTACATTAAGGCTAAAATTACGTCAAGAGGTTTATACACCACCCATAAAGAACCTCACTAGCCCAAAGATAACTGGAGAAATAGCAGTAAAGCCAAAGAAGATAAATGCGAACAGAATGATAAGCCCATAACGCTCAAGCGCAACCTTCACATTATGCATTGACTCTGGCATTAGAGCGAACAGGATTTTTGATCCATCAAGTGGTGGAATTGGCACTAAGTTAAATATCGCAAGCAAAACATTGGCGTATACAATCACTTCAGCAAACACAGTAAAACCAAATGAATTCACTTGCTGCGCCAAAAAACCAAAGATAAAAGCAATCACTAAGTTAGCTAATGGTCCTGCTATACCAACCATTGCTGGCCCCCACTTTGGGTACTTCAAATTGTACGGATTAAATGGCACCGGCTTAGCATAGGCAAATAGAAAACTCCCTGCTGATGCTACATAAAGAAAAATCGGCAAAATAATAGTTCCCCACATATCAATATGTGGTATTGGATTGAGAGTAAGTCTTCCTGCATACTTCGCTGTTGGATCTCCAAGTTGATTTGCCACCCATCCATGCATATATTCATGAAAAATCGAAGATGGTACGATTACTGCGAAGAAAAATAATAGTTGAAAAAAATCCATATCGCGAAAGTTGACGTATTAGTAGATATATTGTACCCTATACTCACTACAATAACCAATACCAATATGTCTCGTGTATGTGATTCATGCGCACGTGGACCAAAGCGAGCGAATCTTCGCAGCAAGTCCATGCGCAGCACACCGCGCAAACTGCATATTAATTTGCAAACCAAACATGTAGATGGCAAGAAGATGAAAATCTGTACCAGCTGCATGCGAACGCAAACTAAAAAAGCGCTTGCGCGCACTTCATAAAAATATCCCGTATGCTTTGCGGGATGTTTTTATTTTACAACCACCGATTGCGCGTGAAAATCGCAAGCAAAATAAATGAAAGAATAACTGTGGTCGCGGCAATTACCCAAAATGCCATTGGTGATCCACTGCCTGGCAGCGCGACGTTCATACCATAA
>CAZKMQ010000003.1:26686-39460 GCA_964554065.1 uncultured Gammaproteobacteria bacterium
CGATCATAGTTGGCACAGTCAGGATAATCGTGAGTGCTGTTAGAATTTTAATCACGCGGTTCAAATTGTTGGTCATAATTGTTGAATATGCTTCACGAATGTTCACCATGGTCTTTAGGTTGCTTTTACATGACTCAAGAATCTGACCATTGCTCAACATCAAATCCTCAATCAAATCCTCGTCTTCATCAAACAACTTAAAATATTTTCCAGAAAGGAGTGTGCGCAAGATTGTATTTGTTGGCACAAGTGCTGCCACAAAATCATTCATCGCACCTTCATACTCTACGAACTGAATAATATCTTTGTTGCTAATTTTTTCCAGCTGAATGGAAAGCGCGCGCACGCGACGATTAATTTGTGTGAGAAACCCATTGTAAGTTGCGTTCACCTGACTAAAAATCTGCAAAAAGAATTTGAACTTTTGCGTGGTCGAAAACTGCACATGCCCTTGCACAAAATGCTTAAGCACTGGCAATGGCTTGTTGTTAACAGACATTACAAAATCCTTCCCAATTACTAATAGCAGCGGGACAGTTACGATCCGAGAATTCTCATGTACTGGCACACGGGTAAACACGTAAGTTATTCCATCTTCTACTTCAAGACGTGGCACCTCATGAGGGTCAGTTGCATCTTTCAGGTGGCCAAGTTCCAGGTTGAATTGCTCAGACAAACTTTCTAATTCAGAATTTGATGGCTGCTCAACATATACCCAAGAACCAACCCTGAACTCATCCAGTGTCTTGAGCTGTGCATCCTTAATTGTTCTTTGAAAAAATGTAACCATATTTTTGTTCAAATACCAAAAGACACTCTACCACTTTATTGGTAAAGTGTCTAGCGGCTCTATTTCTTGAGTTTTGCAAAGATCCAATATGCCGCACTTGCCCCCACAGCAACTAAGATCACAACGAACAAGCGATATGCTAAAGGACTAAACCGCATCCAACCGGTTTCACGCATTGGGTCAATGCATATTGACTGACCATTTGATTCATCCCAATACGGTGTAAATCCTTCACAACAAGATTCTATAGATGTTTCCACTTCTTCATCTTGAACACGACAGCGCAATGGCTCAAGTGCAACACCATCACAACTTCCATTGTTCACTTCATCAATAGGACAACTTGTTGTCTCATTTACACATGACCACACTTCCTCACCATTTGCATCAGTAAGGATTTCCATGTGCATATCATATCGCTCACAAAGAATAATATCTGGATTAATTGCCGCATGCGCTGGAATGACAAATGCTAGTACAAATAGTAACGGGAAAATATACTTCATAGGTTTATCTTAATACTCCACCCCACTCTATCACAGTGAACCCATCACGCTGCGGACGTCGCAGTCGCATTGGCTCAACTTCAATAGGCGCATCGAGCGGTTTATAATCCATCATAATTCGAATTGTTGTATCCGGTTCTGGAGTCACAGTAAGCGGTGCAATTGCATCCATGAACCGATTGCCATAGAACGTCACAAAATAATATGGCGCGTCATGCATTTTTGGTTCCCAAAACTCTATAAAGTCTGCAGACTCCTGAGCATTGAGACCAAGATCATATAATGTTTTTTCAAGAAAACTTTCCACGTCACGCTCTTTCACAACAAAGCCTCTCTTGTTTCCGGCTGGCACATCAACACTGCCATGCCCTTCCCAGAACAAATATGGCCATTGTGTTCGATCTGAAATATTAGTTAGCGATCCATCAGGCTTGGCTATCACTTCCCAACCATCATTATATTCTGGCTCAGTTACTGTAAATCCACCAGTCGGTTCTACTTCTACAGATACATGCTTGGCTTCTTCAGGGTACAAATAAATTACTGGCTTACCACATTCGGCCAAAGGAATAAATGCGCTGTTTTGGAACTTAATTAATCGACCGAAGCTGTCTTCCCAGAAAAAAAGTGGATGCTGCGAAAGAAATTCTTCATATTCTGTTGCAGGCTCCATCATATCAGCATAACTAAACACGCTTTTCAAAAATTCGTGCTCGGTGTTCTTTAAAGAATACACCGGCTTATTATTCACTGTATCTGTTCCGATTTGCACAAGATCATTCCCCGGATCAATAACTGATGGTGGAATAACTGAAACATACGAACCAAACCCACAACCACCAATATCCGCATGCGTATATTCTTCAGTGTTTGAAGTTCCATCAAGCCAGGTTACCTTAGGAATATTATTATGCACGAAATCAATCTCAATCTCATATTGATGTGCAATACCATCAAACCCCTTCAAAATAAAACCTACTGTCTGATAACGATCTTCAGGATTTTCCTTTATGTGCTCTACACCTTCCATTTCTGATACAAGTGCACTATTTTTATTAGCCACATACATCTCACGACCATCAGCATTCACATAAATGAAATCAAGATCATCGGTGTCATAATCAAAAAAACGAATATCAGAATTACGTAATGTAATATTTGATTTTTTTGCGGCAGTTTCAACGACTTCCGGAAGCTCCAAATCATTGATGTAAATATTTCTTTGATCATCAGTTACTTTTTCTACATCAACATAGTTAGATAAAAACTCAAACGATGAATACCTATTCAAAAAATACGCTTGATCTTCTTGAATTAGAAGCCGATGATAAACAGAACCAAACACAGGCCCTTCAATAACTGGCTCAAAAAGTACAACAGTTGCTCCTTCATATACACCGGAATTTACCGTCCCCAATTCAAAGTAGTCACCATCCTGACTGAATTCATTTTTGTAATGAAGCCCAAGCTTTTCAATTGGTTTTGGCGCACCAATCCAACTAATGTCATCTACTGATGTGTAAGTATTTAATGTCCTAACAGAAACCGTATCTATTTCATCTTTCTCAACCGGTTCAATTTCTACAATTTCTGGATCTGGAGGTGCTGAGTTGTTAGACGACATGAACATTGATCTGTAGAGCACATAACCTAAGACAACATTAATAACTATCAATACCACTACTAATCCAACAAGCACGATGTTCGTCTTCGACTGTTTCTTCTCAGGTGCTTCATGTTGTATTGGATTCTCAATATCCATATTGTTATCTTTCAATAATTAATATACCACTTACAATACTCTCTCGGATTGTCTCTGGCACAATTGAGTACTTAGCAACGTTCGATAATAGTATGTCACGTTTCTCTTGACCCATCAAATGAATCTGCAAATCAATATTTTCCATTGGGAACAAACGATACGTAACTGTTTCTGGTGTCACGGTAATTCCCACACTCAACTCAGTTCGCACATCATCATTAAACAACTGATCAAATACAAAATTTCCAAGCGAATAAAAAATTACTTTGTCCTTGTAAACTTCTATCGGCTGAACCACGTGCGGATGCGCACCAATAATTACATCAGCACCTGCATCAATAAATGTATGTGCACGATTTTGTTGGATAGCTGATGGCTTAGTTATCTGATACTCATTCCCCCAGTGCGGCATGACCGCAATGAAATCTGCTTGCTCTTTTAGTTTATAAATTTCTTCAACTACTTTATCCTGATTAGAATTGCCAAATTGATGATATCCAACAAACCCAATACGCATTCCACGTATGTTTTGGATAGTTGAAATGGTCTCAGTATTTTTTGGATGACCAAAGTACGCAATGTCGAGTTTGTCTAAATTCTGCTTTGTTTGTTCATAACCACTAACACCGAAATCAAACGCATGATTATTTGCAAGACTAACCACGTCAATACCAACAGACTTCAATCCAGCCGCATGTTGTGGATTGAATGTGAAACTCACATCGTTTGGATGAATAGAGCGCGTTGGATGATCAGTAATTGAACCTTCAAGATTTGCAAGCAAAATATCTGCACCCTCCATAAACCGTCTGATATGTTCGTATGGATATACTTTACCGCGCTTATCCAACGTGCTGCGCACATATCGATCAAGCATCATGTCTCCGAACGCATGAATAGTCACCTGCTCAATTGTCTGAACATCTCCTTTTACGTAGTAACCTGTTATATGAGATGTATTCTCTTCGTCCTTTGCACCAACTAGCTGAACAGAGCTAGTATGCGCGATAGGATAGAATGTTTGCGCTCTTTTATCTTTCATTAATTGAAAAAACAATCGCAACCCAGGCTCAGAATCTATATCTAGATGATGTGTTCCCTGCTCATCAAGCGATGCTAACACAGCTAGCGCTTTGTCATCATGAAACTGCGCTACACCATCAGGCAAGTAATGCGAAAAATCAAACGATCCAATAATTAGAGCGTCATCAATTGAAGAAAGCGCAGCAAATGCATTTTCTAACTGATCATCTGTTGCAGTGTCGCGCACAATCACCGGAATAATCTTTGAGCGAGGAAGATATTTTCTCACAAAAGGAGTAAGCCCGTTAATCGCATGCTCAGTTACAAATGGTTTGTGATCAATACTCACACCTTTAACGTTCTGAGCCTGCAAAATTCCATACGGCGTTTGCCAATCACGATCTGACGTTGCAACCGCTGGATGTGATTGACCAAAATGATCCGGACCAATTAGGATTACTGTCTTTGCTTTGTAACTTGATACACCATCAAACGCCTGAGCTATGCGATCTCCTACAAGTAAATGATGTGGCACGATCATACCTTTAATCTTGTTGTTTGATGGATATGCTGTTTTCTTCACAAGCGGCTCAGCATCTGCAATCGCTTTATCATAAAAATCACTTTGCGTATAATATGATGCAAAATGATCTTCACTGCGTATCTGTGGTGCTTGCTCGAACACAAACTGCAATACAACATTGCCTGCGCTCTGATTTTTTTCAAGTTGCGTATAACGAATTCCCGCAGTCAGTGCAACTGCAGTACTCATGAGTAAAAGAACGAGAATTTTGTATCGCATGATTTATCTATTATCTCCACTTGAGTGAAGTACACCTCGATCTTGGCGCGACGCTAGCTTATCTACATTCATCTGAGCCACACTGCCAAGTGATAGCCCAAGCTCAGATGCCATTTGTGCAACATACCACAACACATCACCAAGTTCTTTAGCAATCTCCTGCCTTCTTTCCTCAGAAATTATACCATTTTCTTGACGAATAACTTTCTTAATTTTTTCAGCAACTTCTCCTGCCTCACCATTTAACCCAAGTACGGGATAGATATAATTATTCCCTACATTAGGATAGGTTGCAGTCTTAGCAGCTGCCTTTTGGTAATCATTAAAATCCATAAACTCTTTATTTTATTTCTATATATAGAGTAGCACGATGCACAACAAACAAAAAACAACCTGCGCAGTTGAGCACACGTTATTTTTTTGTTGTTTGGACGTAATGATGATTAGTCAAACCACGCGACGATCAGTTCAACCATCAAATCAAAGGGCGTGGTGTCATGTGCATCACACAAACCATTGAGCTGACCAACCAATATGTTTGCCTGCTCTTGAAAATACGACGGAATCAATCCGAGAGCCTCTTCACTGAGCTGACACTCATCACCACTGTCTTGACTTGAAAAGCTATACATCACTTCACCAAATGTAAAGCAAAGATCTTCTCCCAAAACTTCTTCCATGGGGTGTGCATCACGCGGTTCAGCACCATGCTCAAGATTGTCTCTGAGAACTTCAAATGCTTGGCATAGCAAGATAAAGTCCTCGGCAAACTCCCTGTTCACCTTTCTAACATGCAATTCCGGCTCGATCCCACACGTGCCACCCTCTTTGATGCAATCCATGACCGCCACATAGAACGTGACTGGTAAATCTGCAGAATCAATCATTTATTCCCTCCTAGTTTTTCTTCTGAATATTTGCGCGCAGATGATACCTGTTCTACGAAACGCTCAGACTATTACCCACACGCAAATCGCAACAGAAAAACAGATACGACTATACCGTGCTTATACGATATTGTCAACCACCCTTGACAAACACACTCTGTTGTGTCATCTGCTGATCATGGTATACTTTAAGTGTCCATTTTAGCGGACTGACGATAATTCCTCTACAACCGTACCTACAGGTTCACCGGAATCAGTTGTGACCGTGGTTGCAGCTACTGGTTTACCACCTAGCCATTAGGGGGTACGTCGTCGGTCCGCAGAATGGCTTCGAGCCATGCAGTGCAGTTTACTGCCGAAGTGGAACAAAAAAACGCCGAACAAGCCGGCGCTTTTTTAATTTTATATAGATTATTCACGTTCCTCTTCAATATACACGTGCAAATAATCGGCTTTGTCGTAATTGAACAATTCACCTCCATTGAAAAACCGAGCAACTTCAGCTTTTGCAGTTTCAACAGAATCTGATGCATGAATCACATTACATGCCACGCTCATAGCAAGGTCGCCACGTATAGATCCAGCCTCAGCTTCACGCGCCTTAGTGATTCCAGTGATAAGTCGCACAGCATTCACTACTTCAAGACCTTCCCAACACATAACAATCACCGGTGAGCTCATCATGAACGACTCTACACCAGGGTAAAATGGCTTGTCTGCAATGTGCGCATAATGATCCCGCAAGATTGCTTCATCAAGCTGCATCATTTTGAGTCCAACAAGCTTCAAACCCTTTCGCTCAAATCGCTTGGTGATCTCACCAACAATACCACGCTGGATCGCGTCAGGTTTTACCAAAACTAGTGTTTTTTCTTTTAATCCTTCAAAGTCCATAATCAAATATTAATTCGCCAAGACTATACCATGGGAATTTTTTCTAGTCAATAAAACTCCCCCCGCAAGCGGAGGGAGTTTTATGAGCGGCGCTTTAGTAGCGGCCTGCGCTTGCGCGGTCAAGAAGCTTACTGATAAAGCTATCCCAACCAATGCTTAAGCGTTTCCAGAAACCAAGATCTTCGTATGATGTGCCACCGCCAGTTTGACCTGGACTTGTACAGTCATATGCACAGGTATCATAAGTTTCAATACCATCACATATACCGTTGCGGTTACATAATGGATCGTTGTTCACATCACCTCCGGTTACATTACAGTCACCTGGACAATCATTGTAAGTTTCGTTGGTTGCTGACTCACAGTATCCATCCCAATCACACAGATACCCTCCAGTAGATTCATCACAATCTGCTGGACACGATGCATTACTTTCGCTTGACTCACAATAGTTGTTTCCACAGTCACGAGCGAAATCATAAGTGTAGTTATCAGCGTTACAATCTGCGTCACAACTGTATGAATCCTCACCAGGACCACAGAATCCATCGTAATTACAACCACCACCTGTGTTTCCTACGCTACTACCGTCTGCAGTACAATCTGATGAACAGGTTGAGCTGTTTTCATACGGAGAATCACACCAACCATCAAAGTCACAACTTCCTGAACCACCAGTTGAACTTCCAGTACAATCATTTGGACAGCTCCATGAATCCTCATTAGGATCACATGAACCATCGTTATCACAATCATAGGCTGAATAGCCACTACAATCATTTGGACAACTGTATCCGCTTTCGTTGTAATCACAGTAACCATTGTTGTTACATTGATCATAATCCTGATCCCAAACACTGGTATCACAATCTTGTGAACAATTACCATGGTCTTCTCCAGGCTCGCAAGTACCGTTGCCACAATTATTCAAACCATACGGACAATCTCCACTACATCCTTCGTATGTCTCACCTAATGTACATACGCCGTCATAATTACAACCTGAACCAGTAGGTGCACTTGATGAGTTATAACAATATCCAGGTCCATGGCTGTCAGCAGGAGACCAATAACAATTTGTTATTGCTTCACAAGCTGATTGACTACTATCATCACACCCGTCAGCATCCCAACTTCCACCTGGAGAGCCTGATTGATAGTAGCAATAACCATTGCCCCACTCGCAATTCGTCACAGAATTACAACTTGATGAATTGTTATAATTCTCACACCCACCATAGTCTCCATCATGACAGTCACTACAGCTTGATGAATATTCTCCGGGATCACAGTAATTATCATAGTCACACGATCCTGAAGTAGGAGTTCCTGGTCCATGATCACTACAATCGCTACAGGTATCCGCACTTTCATTTGAATTGCAATACTGATCATTATTGCATGATCCTACTGCACCAGTTGAGCAACCTATTGCACATCCATTGGTATCAAAGTCACAACCATTTTCGCTACACACAGTGAAATCACATGAGTATACATATGGACTGGTGTTGAATTGATTTTGTGAACAAGTTATTGCATTTGGATCACTTGGACCTGGATCTGTTGAACAACTGATTGGGCAACTACCTTCATAGTTACAACCATTTTCACACACACTATAATCACAATCATTAGTACTATTTATTGCATATGGATTATTCGGACAGGATTGCGCTGCCGTATCTAATGTGCAATATCCATCTTGAGGATTTTCAGGCAATGAAACCCAGTAATAACCTGGTTCACACGCCTTTTCATATGGATTGGTTGTCTTTGCTTTACACTTCATTGGACAACCGTTGCTGTAATATTCACATTCTTGACTGGCACTACATGAATCACATGCTGCTGGACTGTTACATGTAAACCCTTCTTGAACACAACTGTTTGTTTTTTCACTATAGAACCAACCATCCGGACAATTAACCGTTGGTTTTTCTATTAGATCAAACTCAGAGCAATACTGCATGCATCCTTTGTCATCTGTCACACATTTCTCATCTGAACACCCAAGACATGGGCTAACATCATAGTATGGGCAATATTCATCATCACCATCATCTATAAACGGACATTCTGCACTTATTCTAGCTTCTTCTTCAGGAGTTCCAATCTTGTCTACCTCCCAAATTTGTTTTGAACGCGCTTCACCAAATAACCCGATCATACATTGACCAGCCGCACTTGTTGGGTCCCAAGGTCCATAATCTTGATCCCACAATGGAACACAACTTCCTGATGCCCAGCTGAATTCATGTCCTGGCGGACAGTCAGTATCAATTGGTTGATCCCATGAACAACCGATTGGACATCCATCCGCTGCATATGTGCAATGATTTGGTGCAAGAGAAAGAGCTCCATAACTGAGGTAATCACTTCTACATTCGTTACAAACACTTATATCATTAGCACATGATACACCCTCTTGAACACATGATTCTGTATATGGATTCCAGTTCCATCCCCAAGCACAGTCAACTGCGCCATCAAAGTAAAACTCACACTGTCCTCTTACTGAATTCCACTTCTCACCTGCTGGACAAAACGCTCGACAACTTTGACTAAAGCTATCCCATTCTTCTCCAGGCCCACAATCCTTATACGATGTGCGGCAAGTTTCTGTTACTTTATCCCAGTATTCAAAATCACCTGTACATGTTGATGGGCCGGTACATGTTCCGTAGTATGCAATAGTCACACCGGAAACCCGCGCATTACAATCATTGGTGTATGAAACTCCATTTGTTCCACATACTGGGCTGTAAACTGTTGGACAAAATTCAGGCTCGTCCGGATCATCAGGCCCATCAGGCTCGTCCGGATCATCAACATCCTCTGGTTTTTCATCTAGACAATTTTGCGTTTCAGCATCCCAATAACCGCCATATGAAGCACACTGTTCCCACTGTGGAACTTCGGCTCCGGTCTCACATCGGTTATATCCATAATCCCAGTATGTACCTATTGGACAATTCTGCGGATCATTATCAATAGAGTGATCAACTACACATGTCTGTCGTCCATAGTCAAAGTATTCCCATGGCGCACAATTCTGGCTATAGTCTTGCTCACAACCACCAGTAAAGTGATCATAGTATGATCCAGGACCACAGTAGATTGCAGGCTCATACGGGCGGTAATATGGATCTTTCACACAGTATCCCAATCCATAATCAGGGTAAAATCCTGGCTCACAATAAAGCTCAACATTTTCAATTGGCACAATGACTGGAGTAATTTCTATATCGTCATACCCACAATACCCAAACTCATCAAACCACACCTGTCCATATGGACAATTGGTAAATTCAATTGGCGGTTGCCAATACGGATCATTCACACAAAATTCTCTACCCCAATCAAAGTATTCGTTTGGTGCACATGAACGTGAAGCTTCTTCAAGAACTAAACGCTTTCGCTCTTCTTCTTGACGACGAAACTCTTCATCAAGACGAAATTGCTCATCCTGCTCTCGCAAACGGTCCTCTTCATCAACTCGACGCCTGTACTCATCTTGCACATCAAGTTGGCGATGGCGATATTCTTGGTCTAGGAAACTTGCCTGTACCTCACGACACACCTCATCACAAAACGGATCATTAGCAAACCGTTCTTGTGCAATTCTACGACGCTCTTCAAGTTCTTTCTCTAGCAAATCATTCTCTTCGTCATAACGGTCGTCTAAAAGTACAGCACGCTGATCAGGATCTGATGTGTTGTACTCTCTCCAGAACTCATCTTCTTGTTGACGACGCAATCGATCCATCTCATGGAAAATTTCCTGCTCTTCATATTGCAAACGAGCTTCTTCAACACGACGTCTCTTATTCTGTATAGCATCGTCAAAATAAGGATCATAATCATGGAAATAATCAACTGTTCCTTGATCAACATGATGGAATCGATCCATAACACGATCGAACTCATCAAATTCATCATGACGCACATCACGCACGAAATCTTTAAAGTGATCAACTTGTTTTTCTGCAAAACGATCTACAAATTCTCCGTCAAATCGACCACGATCTTCTAAGTCAAAGAAAACTTCCATGTCACGCGGATCAAGCGTAATATATCGCTCTAAAGCTCGATCTCCCTCTTTACGGAACTGCGTTTCAAACTTTGATGCCATTTGCTGACCAATATCTGCAAATTCTTCTAGGAATGCACGTTTTTCAGGATCTTGTTTTACACGATCCTCAAGATCACTCAACAATCGGTGCGCTGCAGGATCTCCAGGACGCTCAAGTAGAATTGATTGCAATAACTCATATTCTTCAAGTTGTTCAGCTGATTCATCATCAGTAAATCTATTTGAAAACTCTTCAACTGATTTACGTTCAACTTCACGCATTCGCTCCTCCAAACGCTCATCTTCAAAGTTCAATCGATCAGCTAATTGCTGTGCAATCAATATGTTTTCAACACCACCTTCATCAAACTGCTCAAAGAATCGATCACGCAACTCATCATCGCGCCTGCTGTAAGTTTCAACTTCTGCTTCAATCTTACCAAGAGTAAACTCTTTAATTCGCTCAATACTCTCCAAGATATCTACAGGCACATCACCAAGCTTCAAATCATCAAGAAATGCCAAGTGATGCACTTGATCTCCAGGAATATGCTCTACATATTCTGAAAAACGCTCCACACGCACACCTGCTGGCAAACGTTCAAGCATGTCCTCAAACTCACTTTGAGTTGTAGCTTTTGCCCTATCAATTGCTTCTTGTGCATCTGCTGGCACTGCATTTTTCAAGTCCTCTAGGATTTCTATGTGTTTAAAGTGCTTAAATTGACTTCCGCGCTGTTCACCTACCACTTCTATCAACTTTGCTGTAATATCTTCTGCCTCCACCTCAATAGTTACCAATACATTACCCACTGCTTCAGATGTTTGCTCCTGAACATCTTGGGCAGCAACTAACAAACCTTCAAGGTTTTCAGCATGACGATCATCTGCTGAACTTCCATCTTCGCCACCCTCTTCATTCAAAAACTCAATTGCTTCTTGTGTAACTGAATCAAGAATCTTTTTTTGCTTAATTTGGCGATCAATCACCTCTGTAAGAATCTCATCCACTCTATCTGAATCTCCAGACTCCTTATCACTTCTCAAATCATCAGCAATACTACTCACATCATCAAACTTTCCTGCAACACTTCGAAATGCTGTCTCAATTCTATCTGGATCAATATTTTCAATACCTCGCTCCTCCACATCATGCTTAATTTCATACAACATTTGGCTTGCATGATCTAATTTGAGCTCAGCCTTAGCTTCAGTATCAAAAGTGAACGCTTCTTGTACACCCCAGCCAAATCGCTTGAATGCATGCCAAGGACTGTCCACTCCAATTCGAGATTCTTCAGCTCCCAAATCCTGCTGCGTAACCTCAAGATCAACACGCAACTCTTCAGGAACTTGTTCATCGTGTTCTTCCTCAGTCCCACCGTCTTGATCTGGCGATGGAGCAGCAAGAGTCTCAGTCGAGCCTTCAGCTTGCGCGCTCACTGAATTGACCGTAAAGATCTTATAGTCAGCTGGTGCTGCGTGCGCTTGGTTTGTAAAAATAAAAAATGTAGCGACTAGCGCACTACAGATAACAAGACAGAGTCGAAACCAAAGTCGATCTGTTGGCAAAACATATTGTTTTGCTCGGTTAAGGGAGCCTCCTAACATATGGGAGTATTAAATTAATATACTAAAAAAATGTCAAAACACGGATGTAATCCTCCGTACTGTATAATATATACTAAAATGTTTTTATTTTCTATTGAAAATTGCGTAGTTATCCACACTGCAAACTATAAATCATCCAAACTTTTGAGGAAACTTTTGGTTCGCCAGTCGTCCTGATTGTCATCTATATACGTAATGTCATCGTCATTATCTCTTTTATATACTGTTGTTGGCGCTGTGCGGAATGCATACCCATCATCCTGTTCTATTAAATGCGCATCAATTTCTTCGAGAAACTGTGACGGCTGTTCTGCTACTGATGTGTGTGCACCACTAGTCATTGGATATGTAAAGTACAATTTACGCTTTGCTCGTGTAATTGCTACGTAAAATAATCGACGCTCTTCTTCGAGTCCATCTGGTT
>CAZKMQ010000004.1:0-31971 GCA_964554065.1 uncultured Gammaproteobacteria bacterium
AGTTGGTGAGCGACGCAAGTTGCTCAGTTATTTGCAAAGAGATAACAAGAAGAGTTGGGAAGAGCTTGTAAAGGCGCTGAAGCTTAAACAAGCAAAGCAACTCGAAGATTTTCCAAAAGAAGACGTTGTAAAAGAAGAAAGTAATGGCAACAACGCGTAAAAAATCTACCACAAAAAAGGACGAACACATTCATCCTTTGAAACACCCTGACCAGCGTGTTGGTGTTTTTATTGATGTGCAGAACTTGTACTACAGCGCGCGCAATCTTTTTGGTTGTAAAGTGAACTTTGGAAACATTGCAAAACTTGGTGTTGGTGATCGTAAGCTTATTCGTGCGATTGCATATGTTGTACGCACAGAATCTGGTGAAGAAAAACCATTCTTTGATGCGCTATATAACATGGGACTTGAAACACGTGAGCGAGATTTGCTTACTTACTTTGGCGGAAACAAAAAAGCTGATTGGGATGTTGGAATTACTGTTGATGCCATTCGTATTGCAGAATTGCTTGATGTTGTTATCTTGGTTTCAGGTGATGGCGACTACTTGCCACTTGTTGAGTACTTGCAAAACCGCGGTCGTCAGGTTGAGGTTATGAGTTTTCGTGAAACAACATCAACGCGACTGGTTGAAGAAGTTGATAATTACACGAACTTGTCTGATTTTCCGAAAGATTTTCTTATCAAAGATCCAAAACGTAAATCATCGCCGAAAAAGAAATAACCACTACGCCTATGGGCACATAACCAACAATTGGTTTGCCCTGAGATATGGACTGCAACTTGTCTTGCACTTCACAACCTCGGGACAAACATTTCATTGAACCGAGTTTTTTATTTACCAAAAAATTACTTAATCCAAATCTATGGACTTAAAAACATATAGCATTGATTGGGGAGGACGCGAGCTCACAGTTGAGCTTGGACGTTATGCTCGTCAAGCACATGGCGCATGTACTGTGCGTTATGGTGACACAGTTGTTATGGCAACAGCTGTGATGAGTGAAAACCAACGCGACATTGATTACTTCCCTCTTATGGTTGATTATGAGGAGAAGTTGTATGCCGCTGGAAAAATCAAGGGCTCACGATTTATTAAGCGCGAAGGTCGCCCATCTGATGAGGCTATTCTTTCTGCACGTCAGATTGACCGCTCATTGCGCCCGTTGTTTGATGATCGAATTCGCAATGACATTCAAGTTGTTATTACAGTGTTGTCATGGGACGAGGAGAATGATGCCAATGTTCCAGGGATGATTGCTGCAGCAATTGCATTGCACACATCTGAAATTCCTTGGGCAGGTCCTATTGGTGGTGTGCGTGTTGGTGCAGTTGGTGATGAGTTGATTTTGAATCCAAATTACGAACAGCGTGCTGAAGCCATCTTGGATATTTTTGTTGCCGGAAATGACAAAGATGTAATCATGGTTGAGGCCGGAGCTAAAGAAGCTTCAAATGATGTAGTACTTAATTCAATTGATTTGGCGCGCAAGAGCATGAAGCCTGTTGTTGAACTGATTGAAAAAATCCAAAAAGAAGTTGGTGTTGAAAAACGTAATATTGAAATTGATGAATCAACGCTTTCTGAAGAAGAATTGACTGCAAAGAAAGGCAAAGAAAAGGCTTTAGAGCTTGCTGAATCGTTTGTAAACGACAATATTAATGAATACTTGTTTGATGCACCAAAAGCATCTAAAGGTGATCGTGTGAAAGCATTTAAAGCTTTAGCTGCAAAAACCGCAGAACACTTATCTGGCCAAGGCATTGATGAAGACGCAGCAAAATATGCATCTAGCAAAGTTAAAAAGTTTGTTGAAGCAAATGTTACTCGCGCAATTTTAGATAATGATAAACGCGTTGATGGTCGTGGAATGAAGGAGGTTCGTGAACTGTTGGTTGAAATTGATTTGCTTCCACGCACACATGGTTCAGGACACTTTATGCGCGGTGAAACAGAAGTTCTTTCTGTGCTTACACTTGCTGGTCCTGGGGCTGAACAAATTATTGATACCATGGAATATGATGTGAAAAAACGATACATGCATCATTATAACTTCCCACCATTTTCTGTTGGTGAAGCACGACCATTGCGCGGTCCTGGACGTCGAGACATTGGTCATGGTGCACTCGCTGAACGAGCACTTGAAGCTGTAATTCCATCTAAGGCAGACTACCCATATACAATCCGCGTAGTGTCTGAAGTTTTTGGATCAAATGGTTCAAGCTCAATGGCATCAACCTGTGGCTCAAGTTTGGCACTGATGGCCGGTGGTGTTCCTATTACAAAACACGTTGCAGGAATTGCAATTGGTCTAGCAAGTGATGATGAAGGTAATTGGAAAGTTCTTACAGACATCCAAGACTTGGAAGATGGTAAAGGCGGAATGGACTTTAAGATTTGTGGAACGCGCGATGGTGTTACTGCAATTCAAATGGATACAAAGACTCTCGGCCTGAATGCAGACATTGTTAATGAAGCGTTTGCACAAGCTAAAGAAGCGCGCCTGAATATCATTGAACAAATGGAAGCTGTGATTCCAAAACCTGCTGAAATGAGCAAGCATGCACCGCGTGTTGAAACTGTAATGATCAACCCGGATAAAATCCGCGATGTTGTTGGTCCTGGTGGAAAAGTCATTAATGGTATTATTGATGAAACAGGTGTTGAAATTGATATTGAACAGGACGGCAGCGTGATGATCAGTAGTAATGATGCTGAAGGTATGGCAAAGGCTGTGCAAACCATTAAAGACATTGTGCGTGAAGTTGAAGCCGGTGAAAAATTTACTGGTGAAGTCGTGCGAATTGAAGACTTTGGTGCATTTGTGAACTTGCTACCAAACAAAGACGGTCTTGTGCATGTTTCAGAAATCTCATGGGAACGTGTTGAGCATCCAAAGGATGTATTGAAGCTCGGCGACAAAGTTGAAGTCCTTGTAAAAGAGATTGATAATCTTGGCCGTGTGAATTTGACCATGAAAGGTCTTAAGCCACGCCCGGATAATGTAGCTCAAGCACCACGTAAAGATCGTGGACCAAAACCTACACACAAGAAAAAAGGTTTCTTCCGCAAAAAAGACTGATTTCAATTAATCTTTTCAAAAACACCGCTCTAATGAGTGGTGTTTTTAGTATGTTGACAAAACAAACGTAATTCATTATTGTAGGTACGTCCTCTGGATATGCAGCTTTTTTTATAGAAGCAGCGTCTTTAGGAGGCACCAACACTTGACAATATACACTGCATAGCGTAGAATACTGCACATTGATCTGCACTTAGGAGGGCAAGATGCTTCGCAGAATCATGAAAATCAGTGCGATCAGCATGCGAATCGGAGTGAAAACCTTCTTTTCGTTCGCTGAAATCACCGCAAATGAGCTCAATAACAGGGGTTGAGCTCCACAGAACACTAAAAACTCTTGAGACTACAGCTATACTTATATAGAGATGGGGTAGCATCAAGGGTTTTTTCTTTTATTTTAGGGAAGTTTCAACGATATAGCATTGACAAAACTCACTAATCATGTTATATTATATCGTTCGAAGTTGGAAAACAGCGCACTCTCCAGCGGGTCGACATCGTTTACATAGGTACTTACCACTCCGGTTTTTGCCTAAAAATAGACAAGGAGCTACGCCGTGGCGTACACGAAATCGTTTCTGAGGGTTATCCTCATCGTTGCCCTTGCACTTGCTGGCGTTGGAGCAGTTCTGGCATATGCATGGGGTTTTGGTGGTGGCTACCAACACTTCACGGCGAAAAATGTCCACATTCTCGCTGCTACAGGCAGTGGAATTGCACTGGGCTTGATCGTCGGAGTGCTCGGCATGCCAATCCTTCGAGCGCCAGAAGGAGCGAACAGTCGCCAGAAAAAGTGGCACACTATTGAGATGTACCTGCTGCCATTTCTAATGCCATTTCTCTGCGGAATGGTCGGCATGTTCAATGCAGCACTTTTCCACTAGACCCCACCCGAACAAACAACCGAGACCGTCTGGATCATTTCCCAGGCGGTTTTCGTAATTTTAGCGAAGTGTGTATAACTTCAACAAGTTATCCCCATTTTGTGGACAACACTGTCCACACTGTGGATAAGTAGGATAGTCTATACAAAATAAATTGGTTTTGTGTACACTAGTCTATACAAAATAAATTTCAGAGAGTATAAAGTTTTCACTAAATTTAAACCAAAAACGATATTAAAAACACCAAAGTTGACAAAACACTTTTTTTCTGCTATACTATACACAGTTCCTTGAAACCTACGAGTACGACAGCAAGTAGTACAAAAAAAATATAACTACTACCTATTGCCGTGCTTCGATCGAATCATCCTCTTCTTTTCCACTATTTTTTGAGAGGAAATAAAAATAAAAATAAGCTTGCGCGCACTTGTTTGCCCGCAGCAAAAATATCTTCGTTCGTGTCCTGCCATATTCGCCCATCGTGGTTCTGAATATATTGGGAATAAACACGTTATGAATGGTGGAGAAGCAACCAACCGCCGATTTGGTGTGTTCTGGTAGATTGATGGTGGCCAATGTGCAGTTCCGTAACGGAAGTGAGTACTGGTCACCATCAGTCCTAGACAATTACCGTTTTGGCTAAAAGAGCTCACCAGCCAAACCTAAACCTAGGGCTATGCGTTGAGCTCTTTTCTTTTACTCAAATTATTGACATTGTATACATTTCGGGATATCATGCTTGTACCATAAGTACGTTACTTGATATACTCATTTTGTATGACAACTTTTTCAAAAGAATTTTTAGACGAAATTAATACAACGCTTATAGCTCAGAAAAAGAAAATCGAGCACGAGCTTGGAAGTTTTGCTACAAAAGAATCAGAAGATGACTACAAATCAAAGTTTCCAGACTATGGAAACAAAGACGACGAAAATGCTGAAGAAGTTGCTACTTACGAAACAAATTTGCGACTAGAAGAAACACTGGAAAAAGAATTGCGCGATATCAATAGTTCTCTCAAAAAGATGGAAGAGGGCACATATGGTGTTTGTAAGTACTGCAAGGAGCCAATTCCAGAGAATCGTTTGCGTGCGCGCCCTACATCAGGTTCATGCGTTGCTTGTAAAAAAACTTTGACACAGGAAGCATAGACTATGCGCGGTGCATGGGTTACAGCAAGCGCAATTGTTGGACTGCTATTTGATCAAATTATAAAGGCGAAGATTGCACAGGTGGGATTCCATACTGTGCTTTTTTCTTTTGGTCCTTTTGGTATTGAGTCGCTTTTGAACCAGAATTTATTTATTTGGTTACCTGTGCCTGGTGTAGTAATGACTGTGCTGTCTGGATTAGTTCTTGCAGGAATTGTGTGGTTTCTTCTGAAATTTATCCATACGAAAACCCACTCATTGTATATTTACCCACTTGTGCTAGTATTAGCCGGCGGAATAAGCAACTTCATAGACAGACTGTCTTACGGCGCAACAATAGATTACATTCGAATTGGAGGACTTGTTGGCAACATTGCAGACATACTCGTTGTTGCTGGACTGGTTTGGTTATTCATTATTATCCAAAAGGAAAAAAAGCATGTCTAATTACTTTTTTGTCTTAGGTTCACATCCTGCAATTTCTACTGCAGAGATTTTTGCATTTGCAAAGACGCGCAATCACGCGCTTGATGTGGTTGCTATTGGTAATGGAATACTTGTAGTGAGCAGTAGCACACCAATTGATTGTGTGTTGTGGCAAAAACAATTAGGTGGAACTATCAAAACCGGAAAAATTATTAAAACTATTAACCAGGCGCAGTGCTTGCCGGAATTTTTTGCAAAAACTTATCTTGAGCTTGGTGATCATGATGGAAAAAACATTATTGGGTTCAGTGCCTATGCAACAGAAGGTGAAACCAAGCCGCTGAAGCAATCGTTTTCACTTGAGACAAAAAAACTGTTAAAGCAAGCTGGACTTTCCGTACGCATGATCACAACTGAAAAAGCTGAGCTCACCTCAGTGCAAGTGGACAAAAATAAATTGATTGAAAAAGGAGCAGAGTTTGTTCTAGTTCGGAATGGCAATGAGGTTCATGTTGGTGCAACTAAAGCAGTACAAGCATTTGAACACTTTAACAAACGAGACTACGGCCGCCCTGCACATGATGATTTCTCAGGAATGCTCCCTCCTAAGCTTGCACGCATGATGGTGAACCTCAGCAAGGCATGTGGCACAAAACGTCTTCTAGACCCATTTTGCGGCTCTGGAACAGTACTAACAGAAGCGTTAGACTTAGGTATTGAATCAATTGTTGGTTCAGACATTAGTGATAAAGCAATTGAACAATCACAAAAGAATGTGGACTGGATGCAAGCGCAGCGATGGTACACAAACACAGATGCTGAAATAGTAATTTTTAAACACGATGCAACAAAGCCATTTGCTATTGAGTCAGTTGATGCAGTAATTGGTGAAACCTATCTTGGTCCTGCACGCGGATTAACAGATAAAAAAATTCCCGAAGTAAAAAAGCAGGTGAACACATTGCTTGAGCGATTCGGTGCAAACATTATTTCTGTATTGAAAGATGATGCGATGATTGTTCTTGCAGTGCCAATGTATAAAGTGAACAACGAATGGATCACTGTAAATCTTTCTTGGATTAAAAAAAGCGGGTTGCAATTACATGCCCCACTTTCTGATTCCTTGATGGAAAAATTTTCTGACCAACTTTCAACGCGCGGCAATCTAATGTACGCCCGCGCTACATCACGAGTGGGAAGAGAAATCTTGCTGCTTTCGCAATAAGGAAGCCGAGAAGCGCTGCACTCATAGCAATAACCACCATCTCAAATCCGCTGCGCATCCAGTTGCGGTACGTAAAACGAGTAAGTAGCGCACCCATACAAAATAGACCAAGAGTACTTAAGACAATTGCACTAACAATCGCCTGTTCAATTGATAAGAAAAAGAAGCTTACAAGCGGCACAACTCCTCCCACAATGTAACTACCGCCCATGACAAGGGCATTTTTTATTGGGTGCTCAAGCTCACCGGGAAAAATCTTCAGCTCATGATGTGCCATTTCCTCAAGCCACAAATCTTTATTTGCTGTGATGCGCTTTACCAGTATTTCTATTTCTTGTTTGCTAAAGCCACGCTCCTTGTACCACACACGAAGCTCCTGTTTCTCACCTTCTGGATCGTTTTCAATTTCCCATGCCTCTTCCTTGAGCCACCGCTCACCTATATCACGCTCAGATTTAGAAGAAATGTAAGAGCCTGCCGCCATAGAAAGCGCCTCAACAGCAATAACAACCATGCCAGACAGAATAACAACATACTGGTTTCCTGTTCCAACCGCAATACCAACAATTGCACCGAGCGTTGAAACCATCCCATCCTCTAAACCAAAAATACCCTCTCGCACAGTTGCTGTGGAAAATGCATTATTATTATGATGAGTTAGTTCAAGCTGCTGCTTAGGCATACCTCTATGCTACACGAAAAAAGCAGACATCGCCATCTTGCACAACATAATCTTTTCCTTCTACACGCATCTTTCCCTTCTCCTTGCACCCGCTCCAACCACCAAGCTCTACAAACTCTTTCCAGTTCGCAACCTCAGCGCGAATAAAACCTTTTTCAAAATCAGTATGAATCACACCAGCTGCTTGCGGAGCTGTAGCACCTTGCCTAACAGTCCATGCGCGTGTCTCCAATTCTCCTGAAGTTAGATAAGTGATCAGATTAAGAAGTTCATAACCACTATTTATAATCTTATCCAAACCCTGCTCCTCGATTCCTAATTCTTTTAAATATTCTTTTGCCTCTTCGTCAGGCATCTCCGCAAGTTCTGCTTCAAGCTTTGCACTAACCTTAACTATGTTTGCAACGGGAATTCCAAAATCTGGTAATGAACTACCCTGCTCATCTGTGTTTGCAATTATCATCATTGGCTTGCGCGTTACAAGCTGGAGCGACTTAACATAAGCAAGCTGATCCTCATCAGTAATTTCTAATTCACGCGCTGACCTGCCTTGACCAAGCAGGTCAGATAATTTTTTTGCAACCTCTATCTTTTTATCAAGCAACTTATCTTTTCCTGATCTTGATTCTTTAATTAATTTTTCACATTGTTTTGCAACTGTTTCAAGATCTGCAAGCGCAAGTTCAGTATTAATTATTTCCAAATCATGCACAGGGTCAATTGAATTGTGAACATGAGTTACATTTGTGTCGCTAAACAAACGCACAACCTGTGCAATCGCGTCTACCTCTCGAATATGTGCAAGAAATTTGTTACCAAGACCTTCGCCATCTGCCGCACCTTTAACCAAACCAGCAATGTCAACAAATTCAATTGTGGTTGGAATAATTTTTGCACTGTTACTTACATCTGAAAGCTGTTTAAGTCGTATATCCGGTACCTCAACAACACCGACATTAGGGTCAATGGTACAAAAAGGATAGTTTTGTGCGTCAGCCTGCTTAGACTTGGTCAGGGCATTAAATAGTGTAGACTTTCCAACGTTTGGCAAACCGACGATTCCAATTTTTAATGACATAAGCTGGGGTTAGGATACAGGTTATTTCACATAACATCAATGGGCTTTTTACAAAACATCATGTCAAGTTATTGTGCGACACATGAAACACCCACATTTTAGCGATTAAAAGACGACCTGCGATGTGAAGCCGCAATTTCCCATTCATGTGAAACTGACAAACGAATACAACTATACGACATAGATCCTCTTTTCTACCTCGATACAAGCATCACTCCATTACCTGTACTCAATTGTAGATTACTCGAGCATGGCGGTGCACGTTAAAAAATAAAGACGTTATAGTACTATACGAATTTCTTAAAAGACTGTCAACGCTTTTCTGTGGAAAAACAGTGGATAATCCCCTGTTTTGACTAGACAGGTGTAGACAAAATAAAAAAAGTGGTGGAGATGGGATTACTGGACTTGCCTTACCTTCTCACACCACTAGTTGTAGTGGATCTTATTACCTTGAGAAGCCCAGCGCAACTGCGCCAAACAAGGCCTAAAACTCCAATGACTGAATCGCTCACAACCAAATGATGTATACATCGCAAACCGTACAATAACAAACACACTACTTTAACATAATTAATACGAAATAAATAAAAGAATACGGCCTCTTGCGAGCTGTGTGAGCTTGGTCCCGAAGGGTCACACAGCGAGCACGATATTCGTGTGCCGCTGGAGCACACGAATTTGTCCGTATTCTTTTATTTATGAAGTACCCCTGGCAGGAATCGAACCCACACCTTATCCTTAGGACGGATTTGTTCTATCCATTGAACTACAGGGGCTATGTTGTGTCGTAAAACAATTTATTTTCCCAAATGCACTTCTATGGTATATTACTCCAACCTAACCACACACATATGGAAACACTCGGCCTCTCAATCACAATGGCTGTCATCATGATAATCGGCATTGTGATCATACTATACGCTGTCCAGAAAAAATTACAATCACTTGAACATCATAAGGATGACGAGCGAGTAATTCGCTTGCAAGAAAACATCGAAGGACTTGCAAAATCCATCTCTGAACAAAAACAGCTGTTCTACACGCAGATGAATTCAGTCACCAAACAAATCGACGTGCGTTTGCAAGAGAACTCTCGGTTTGTTCAAGAATCGCAAAAACATATTGGTGCGCGATTGGACAATGCATCAAAGTCCTATTCAAATGTTACATCAAAACTCACACAGCTAGAAGAAGCGAACAAAAGAATTTACGATGTTGGAAAAGACATCGCATCCTTGCAAGAAATTCTGCGATCACCAAAATTGCGCGGAACCTTGGGAGAGCTTTTCCTTGGCGACTTACTTGCGCAAATTCTTCCGCAGAAAAACTTTACACTTCAGCACATGTTCAAAAACAGGGAAGTAGTTGATGCGGTGATACGCTTACGTGACAGCGTGCTTATTCCAGTTGATGCTAAATTCCCGTTGGAGAATTTTCGCAAAATGATTGATGCTGATCCTGCTGAACAAAAGACACACAAGCGCGCATTTATTAAAGATGTTAAAAAACGCATTGATGAAATTGCAGACAAATATATTTTACCGGACGAAGGTACACTAGACTTTTCATTGATGTATATCCCGGCTGAAAATGTTTATTACGAACTTATTATTCGCGATGAAAACGGCGAAGGACTAATGAACTATGCCTTGGAGCGACGCGTTGTTCCGGTTTCACCAAACTCATTTTACTCATACCTCCAAACCATTCTGCTTGGACTCAAAGGAATGCAAATCGAAGCAAGTGCAAAAGATATCTTAAAACAACTCGGAAGGCTGCGTGGAGATTTTGATAAGTTCAGTGATAATTATCGCGTACTTGGCGGCCATATTACACATGCAAGTAAAAGTTTTACCGAAGGTGAAAAACGCTTAGATAAATTCAACGACAAATTAGAGGTGGCGAGTGGTTCACAAGGAAAACTACTTGAATAAAAGCCCTTGACAGAAAAACCTCCTTTTGCTATATTTTGACCACGATAATTGACTATAAATATGCCAAACAAAGCATCTGCAATGAAGGAGCTTCGTAAAGGAAAGAAGCTAGCAGCTCATAATGCCGCTGTGAAAAAAAATATCAAACACTTGGTTAAGCAAACTATCAAGGCTGTTGAAAGTGGAGACAAGGCAACTGCAACTGCTCTTGCACAAAAAGTGCAAAAAGCAACTGACAAGGCTGCAAAGACTAATGTGATCAAGACCAACAAAGCAAATCGCCAAAAGTCATCAGTTATGACTAAGGTGAACGCACTGTAAATTGTTTACTGCCTCTGCTCACAGCATGCGAGCAGGATCGGTAGAACAATTGCCGTCACGTGAAGAGTCCTGATGGGCTCTTTTTTGCAAGGGGGGGGGATGATGCAGGATCTTGAACTGATCAAGGCACAGGCCGTGATCCACTACTACGCTGTGTATTTGCATAGCACCGTCAACAAATGCTTGTGCAAAGATGGTGAACCTATCATGCCAGATGGTGGTGGATGGGAGTTGATGCTAAGCAGGCTAATCGCCAAAAGTGAACAGCTTTGTGAGCTCGCGCAGTTTGAGCACGAAGACCTGGAAGACATGCTTTATGAAAATGTACGTGAACTTGTCCCTGGACTTGTTCAGTACGTTGAATGGAAGTACTCACAGATCATTGAGCACATTGGCACATGCCAACGCCTAGGTACAGACTTAGCACGCTTTAGCTTCCAACTCGGAAGTCTGGTCGGCGTTATCTCACACCTTGTTGGTGGTATTAACAACGACTTGGACCATGAGTACCAAAAACACCTCGCGGACGAGGTGCGAAAAGCCGAACAGAAATTCAGGCGCTTGTATGATTAGCGCACAACCAACCAATCCAGGAGTTCGTTCATTTGAGCGGCTCCTGTTTTGATTTTGCGATCCATTGCTAGCAGAGTGCTCTGACCACGTGCAATGTCACTCAATGAATAATTGCGCAGCATTGGTAATGTTTTTTTAACAACAAACGGATGAATGCCAAGTGTGTCTGCAATGGATCGCTGATCTGCATTGGGATTTGCAGATTGCACAGATAAAATATCACCCATAATCCTATATTGGCGCACAACCATGCCAAACACTTGCATTGGTTCACTACCATAACTCCATTGCTGCTGCAAAAGCGAAAGTGCCTGCCCAGCATCCTGGCGTGTTATTGCATCCATGAGCGGGAATATTGCATCCTCAACTTTGGTTTCTACAAATAATTGAGTATCTGCGACAGTAATCATACGATCGCCAACATACATCACCAACTGATGCACGCGGTTTGCGCACTTCCACACATCACCCTCACAACTTGATACAAGAAGAGACACAGACTGCTGATCAATTGAACCGCCCAAGTTCTGCACCAACCGAACAATCCAATTTTCCAAATCCTTTCCTTTTGGCGCAGCAAATTGCTGTGCGAACTTTTCTTCTACTAATCTTTTAAATAAGGTGCTTTTCTTTACCACGTCTTTGTCTGTGTAAAAAACATATACAGTGTCCTCGCGCAAAGACATGCCTTCATACTGCTGCTCAAACCACTTTGTCATTTCTTTAGAGCAATCGAATACGTTACGAATAATTACCATTCGCTTTTCCGCCAAAAAAGGAGAGGTCAACATAAGCTCACGCGTAGATGCCTCAGCACCATCACTGCAATCAGCAACCACAACATTCATTCCTGCCGGATCGCGCTCTGAGGAAAACTTATCTTTCATCTTTTGTAATTGAATTTGGCTACGATAAGTGTCGCTGCCGTACAAAAAAATAATCATATTACTTTGCGCTGCCCCAGCTACTGCCAACACCTGCATGTACAATAATTGGCACACGCAATTCCATCACTCCTTCCATAACCTTCTTCACCTTCTTAACCAATGCATCAGCTTCAGATTTTTTTACTTCAAAAATTAATTCATCATGCACCTGCAACAACATACGGACATTACTATCTTTATCTAATTCGATCATGGCCAACTTAATTAAGTCTGCAGCAGTTCCTTGAATTGGATGGTTAACCGCCATGCGCTCACCAGCAGCACGCAATTGGAAGTTAGGTGAGTTCAGCTCTGGCACATACCGACGACGACCAAATAATGTTTCAACATAACCATTCTTTTTAGCAAGCGCCAACGTCTCATCAATGTATTTTTTCACACCAGAGAAAGCTTCAAAATATTTATCAATGAACTCCTGCGCCTCACCACGCGAAATCCCGGTGCGTTGCGCCAACCCAAAAGCACCCATGCCATAGAGCACACCGAAATTAACTTCTTTAGCACTTCGTCGCATCTCTTTGGTAACATTGTCTACTGACACACCATGAATCTTAGCAGCAGTTGTTGTATGAATATCTTCTCCTGCATTAAAAACCTCAATCATTGTCTTATCCTGCGCCAGTGAAGCCACAATACGCAACTCGATCTGAGAATAATCCGCAGCAACAAGCACATTGCCTTTTTCCGCGACAAAAGCCTCGCGAATCTTTCGACCTTCTTCGGTGCGAATTGGAATATTTTGTAAATTAGGATCTGAAGAACTCAAACGACCAGTAGCAGCAACCGTCTGATTAAATGTTGTATGAATTCGGCCGGTTGATTTGTGCGCTAAGGTTGGCAACACATCAACATATGTGGTCTTCAACTTCATCAGCTCACGATACTCTTCAATATGTGCAATGATTGGATCAAAGTCACGCAACTTCTCTAACTCTTGAGCTGCAGTGGAATAACCAGTCTTTCCTTTCTTAATTCCTTCAGTTGGCAATCCCATTTCAATAAACAAAACCTCGCGCAACTGTGTACTTGAATTAATATTGAAATCTTTGCCAGCGGCTTTGTGAATCTTTACGGTAAGATCTTCTAATCGCGCGTCAATTCGTTTTGCAATCTCGCTTAATACACTTGAATCCAATGCAACACCTTCCATTTCCATATTTGCCAAAACACGTACCAAAGGCCCATCAATTTTTTCATACAACCCACCAACTTCCACGCGTTTCATTTCTTTATCAATATGCTTGGTAATTGTATAGATTGCCTGCGCCTCATTTGCAAGTTGAGCAGATGATTTCCCAAACAAACTTTCCTGCTTTGCATCAGTATCAATTTTCTCCCCCAAATATTTGAGCGCCAAAGCCGTAAGATCATGCGCACGCGATTCTGAATGCAGCAAATATGAACCCAATGAAATATCAAAAAAGTTCTCCGGTGGCTCAACGCCATTTTGTACCAATTGCTTAATAGTTTCTTTCGTATCAACACCAAGATATCGCGCGTTGGTTTGCAAAACCTTTTTCCACCCCTTCAACTTAGCAGGCACATACCAACTATTCTCTTTATCAACTAACGCTACACCAATTATTTTTGCATCAAGAAAACACTTATCGCTTGCTAACACCACAACTGCAACTGAATCATTCTTGCCAATCTGTTCAATTACTTGATTCAAACTTTCTGCAGTTACATCAACCACTTTCACCTGCTTACGCGGCGCAACCTTCACTTTGTTTTTCATTCCAGGAATACGATTTAGTAGAGAGGTGAACTCAAACTCCTGTAGCATCTTCAAAAGCACTTCCTCATTCACTGGCTTACGCTTGAAATCCTTAAAAGACTCTTTAATCGGTACGTCAAGGCGTATAGTTGCAAGCTCTTGAGACATATACGCATTCTCTTTGTCTGCTATCAACTTCTTTAGTGCCGCACCCTTAATTGCTGGATCACCAGCGTCAATTGCCTCATAAATACCATCAAGCGTCTTGAACTGAGACAAAAGTACGATCGCACCCTTTTCACCGATACCCTTTACACCTTTAATATTATCGCTTGCATCACCCATGATCGCCTTTAGATCTATAATTTGTTCTGGAGTTAATCCACCATACCTATCCATCACAGCATCGCGATCATAATGAACAATATCACTGATACCTTTACGCATGGTATGCACTGTTACATTATCATCGATTAACTGAAAGGTATCTTTATCTCCAGTTACAATAATCACACGTGTGTCTGAACTCCCTTTTTCAACTTTTGCTGCAAGCGTCCCAATACAATCATCAGCTTCGAATCCTTCCACCTCGACTATCGGAATATTAAATGCCTCAACTAAATCATGGATGAGTGGAATCTGATCATACAAATCATCATCAGCTTTCTTGCGATTAGCCTTGTAATCTTCGTATATCTCATCGCGGAAAGTCCCACCTGGCAAATCAAAGGTAACTACCATGTGTGTTGGGGACAATTCTTTGAGTACGCGTATTAAGATCGACCCAAAACCATACACTGCGTTCACCACCTGACCTTCCTTGGTGTTAAGTGGCGGAATAGCATGATACGCACGATGAATAATCGCGTTGCCGTCAATGAGTACAAATGTATTTTCTGGAGTTTTTTTCATAGCTGTAGTATCACCAGAATACCACTAAAATAAAACAAGAGCCACTGGGTTAGCAATAACTCTCATTTTGTTTGGACCCCTACTTTACTCGGCAGAAAGTAGGGGGGAAGTGTGCCCAGCCAGGCACGAATACTTGACTGGGCACACTCGGGGGTTCAGGGAGAGGATGCTTCCTAGCCCTTGGGATACAGGTTCGACGCCCACCGCTGGATGTGGTCGAACCCTTCGACCTTCAGCTCGGCGCGCGCGGCGATCTGCTTCGGGATGCCAGCGACCATCTGCCGCTTGGTGTCCTTGACCGTCAGCACGGCCAGGTTGATCGGCTGCCGGCCGATCTTCTTGTCGCCCTCGAAGTGGTTGAGACCCACGACCTGCACGGCCGCACCCTTGGTCTCCACCTTGATGTGGCGCTCCACCGACAGGCTCAGCTTGCCGCTGTCCTTGCGCTGGATGTCGACCAGCGTGGTGCTGCGCTCGCAGTTGGCCACCACACCGTAACGACCCGTGTCCGAACCGATCAGACGCGAGAAGCTGACCACGCGGCTGGGGAGCACGATGCCCGTGCTCTTGAGCAGCGCCTTGGGCATGATGCCCGACTCGAACGCCTGCGTGACGTCCTGCGGCGAGACCGTGAAGATGGTCTGCTGCTTCTTGTCGTTGCGGTAGCCGATCAGCATGCCGCCGTCCTTGTCGAAGCTCGCGGCCTGGATCGCATCCTGACCGATCTCCAGCTTCCACCCCGTGCCACGCTTGGTGTCCACACAGTACGTGTCGTACTTGCGCGTGACCAAGTTGCCCTGGGTCATACCCTTGGGCTCGGCCTGCTCGAAACCACGCTCCGCCAGCTCGGTCGCCAGCTTGATCGCGATCTGCTTGCCCTGGTCCGGCGCGATGCCGGGGGTGAGCAGGATCACCGCACGTCCGGTCTGCTCGTCGAGACGGAACAACGCGTAGCCCGGCTTGTCCTCGGTCTGCACCGCCATCTCGGCGCTGAAGCCCTTGGTCTCGTCGGTCTGTTCGAAGTTGAGCATCATCAGATGCAGCTCGGTCTCACCGATCGCGGCGCCGCGACGCAAACCGTGGAACTGGATTCCGCCGACGTGTCGCAGCGGACGAGTACCCACCGCCTGACGCACGGCGCCAAAACGGCTGGTCTCGATCTCGTAGGAACGATTCTGAGTCATGTAACTCTCCTCAATTGCTTTGTGCACTTCACAATTTCCCACCTCACACAACATGTGCATGGCAGTAATTTTGCAAAAACTGATCGTAATTCTACATGACAATGAAACCCTTGTCAAGGGGGTAAAAAAGACTTAAATTTAGGCTTTTTTTAAGCATTAGTAGCGACAAAGTTGAAAAAAGATCAAATATATTTGCTCTTTTTGGGGCAAGGAAGCTCAAAACGAGCGCAGTAAAGGTTGACAACCCTTCAAAAATGAGCTATAAATTCTCTAAGTCCTAAGAAATACCAGCCGCCTCTACATAGACTGCCATTCATCTTAGGCATATTCATTTGGCACTGACCACACCCCAACATATAAAGTTCCATAGAATAGGCTTGTGATTTAATAGCAATCGCGTTCTCTTGGAACTTTTTCTTTTATTGAAAAATCATCTCGCGTTTGCTATCGTATGCATACACTTGTCGGCACCGTGGCCAAGTGGTAAGGCAGGGGTTTGCAAAACCTCTATTCGTGGGTTCAATTCCCACCGGTGCCTCCTTCAAAAAAAAGAAAACATCATAAACACATAACACGCGCTCCAGCGGCGCATGTTATTCTGTGCTCACCGTGCGCCCCTTTCAGGGACCAAGCTCACATGGTTCGCAAAAGTCTATGATGTTTTCTTTTTCTTCAGGTATTATTACTTTTAATTGATTATCCCCCAAAACTAAAAAAAACAAACCACCACAGGTGCTCATGAGTTGCTTTGACATGGTTTACTCATTGGAGTAACAAAGCAACGAATGGTAGCGCAGTTCCGCGCTGGCGGAACAAGCGTGCCTGTGGTGGTTTGTTTTTTTAATGTAGTTGGCGTCCAACAATATCCATTTTTAAATTCTGTTTGCCAAATGTAATCGCAGTACTTTTACCGCGCATCCAAATATCAATGCGACCATAACCGTAACGGCTATTCATTCGGTCGTCCACACGAAAGACTTTGTCCTGGTCAATTTCAGGAAAACGAACCAAAGTGCCAAAAGGCAAAAAGTTCGCTGCAATCATTCCATCGTACACGATTGTTCCGTTTGCACTAAGAAACGGTGTATCATCAGTCTCCTCAGGAGTACTGGTATACGCTGTTGCCACCACTGCGACCGTACGCTTTGGCTCACGCACACCCTCAGAAAGAGGAAGTGATCGTGCCAAATCGGCTTGAAAGTAGTATGATACAAACGGATTTGCAAAGTCCAAGCCAGCATCTACGCCGTACGGGTTCAATGTAAAAACACCCGCAGCTACAATGGCTAATGCCGAGTAAAAACTACGCAAAATCATGTGCTCAAATTTTTCCAACTGTTTTTTCATAGTCTTGAAAACAAGCACAACTGTACCATATTTGCCTAATTTTGTCAATGGCCCACACTTGCAATATATCTAAATTTAGCGTACAATTGATTGTAATATGCCCATATCTAGACACAAAGGAACAGGCCAGAGAAAGCGCCGTTCATATGGCCAAACCGGCCGAAAATCCACATCTAAAAAGCGTCCTATAACCCATGTACGCCATGCACACAAGCGCATGCGTAGAATGGTCCGCAAGAAATTCTCTTGGAAAAAACTTTTCTTAAGCGGATTGGTCTTGGGTGTATTATTTTTTTCATTTATTACGATTTACGCCGCATGGATTAGTCGCGACCTTCCAGATCCAAACAAACTAGGAGACAGGCAAGTTGCGCAAAGCACAAAGATTTACGATCGTACCGGTGAGGAGTTGTTGTATGAAATTTTTGCAGACAAAAAACGAACTATTGTTGAGCTGGAAGATATTCCGTCTTATGTTGTGAATGCGGCGATCGCTGTTGAGGATTCAAAATTCTACGAACACCGCGGCATTCGCTTAACATCAATTATTCGTGCAGCGCTTTCAAACTTTTTGCACTTAGGTTCAGGTCGTGGTGGAGCATCAACACTTACACAACAATTGGTGAAAAACGCGATCGTTGGTAATGAGAAAAAAATCAATCGTAAAATCAAAGAAGCTATTTTGTCGCTACAACTTGAACGTAAATATACTAAGCAAGAAATTTTGAAACTATACTTCAACGAAATTCCATACGGCTCAACCAATTATGGAATTGAATCTGCAGCACAAAGTTATTTTGGAAAGTCGTCTAAGGATTTATCACTAGCTGAAGCAGCCACACTTGCCGGAATGGTTAAGGCGCCAACATTTTATTTGAACAACCCGGATGATTTGAAAGACCGTCGCGACTTTGTTTTGCTGCGCATGGAACAAGAAGGGTTTATCACAGCAACACAAAAAGAAAAATCCCAAGCCGAACCACTTGAGCTAAAAGAACGCTTGAGTGGAATTGAGGCGCCGCATTTTGTTTTGCATGTGAAAGAACTTCTGACTGAACAGTTTGGTGAAAAACTCGTTGAAACCGGCGGCCTGAAAGTGACCACAACACTAGACTATGATTTGCACAAAATCGCTGAAGAGGAAATCACAGCATTCTTAGATGAAAAAGGTGCAGGAGAGCTTTACAACATTGGTAATGCCGCACTTAGCGCTATTGATCCGGAAAATGGTCAAGTGCTTGTGATGGTTGGGTCAAAAGATTTTTTCAACGAAGAAACGGACGGACAAGTGAATGTGGCATTGCGACCGCGTCAACCAGGATCATCATTCAAGCCGTTTGTGTACACCGCGGGATTTGAAGCTGGATACACACCAGAGACACTCCTGTATGATGCAATAACCAACTTTGACGCGCGCGCAGGACAATCATACCTACCAAAGAACTATGACCTTAAGGAACGCGGCCCAATTACAGTTCGTCAAGCACTCCAAGGATCGCTCAACATTCCTGCAGTTAAAATGCTGTACTTAGTTGGTGTAGATACCATGGTGAACTTTGCCAATGGTTTCGGATACACCACCCTACAAGACCGTGACCGCTTCGGTCTATCAATGGTGTTAGGAGGGGCTGAAGTAAAACTACTAGAACACACAAATGCGTACGCAACTTTGGCGCGTGAAGGGGAGCACCATGAATTAGGTTTTATTTTAAAAGTGGAAAGCGCAGACGGTGAAGAACTAACAAAGTGGAAGGATCATTCTAGTCGAGCCCTAGACAAGAAACTTGCCGCAACAATCAGCGGAGTACTATCTGATGACAACGCACGCGCATACATCTTTGGTACTGGATCGACGCTCACACTTCCTGGAAGACCTGTTGCAGCAAAAACCGGAACCACAAATGACTACCGTGATGGATGGACATTAGGTTACACACCACAATTGGCCGCTGGAGTGTGGGCAGGGAACAACGACAACACCCCCATGAAGCGCGCAGGAGGCTCTGTAGCAGCTTCTCCTATCTGGAATGGGTTCATGCGCCGCGCTCACGAAGGAAAGCCAGTGAAGGGATTTCCAGAGGCACCAGCAACCAAGACAAGTAAGCCGGTGCTCAATGGAACCACTGGCGGAAAAGTTACACTGCAAGTGGATACTATCTCTGGCAAACTTGCCACCTCTTCAACTCCTGAAGAATTTATCGAGGAGCGCACGTACTTGCAACCCCATTCTATTTTGCATTATGTGAAGCGCAGTGACCCGCGCGGCAGTGAGCCATCTAACCCACAAGAAGACGCGCAATATATTGGTTGGGAAACTGGTGTGCAAGATTGGATTAACAAAAAAATCCAAGAAGGCGAGAATGTCTTACTTGAGCTGCCACCAACTGAATACGACGATGTGCATACTGATGAACTTTCACCATCAATTGTGTTTACTTCACCAAACCAGAACACCATGTTCAGCTCGCGCACCATTTCCGCGTCAGTTGATGTGAGTGCGCCACGCGGCATTGCGCAAGTTAAATATTTTATTGATGGTGATCAAGTGCAAACACAAAACAACTTTCCATTTAGTTTGAACTTTAATGCGCGACTACTTGAAAACGGAGACCACACACTGAGCGCTCGTGCTTATGATGATAGGGGAAATGTTGGCGCAACACCACCACTTACATTTACACTGAACGCGCCGCCACCACCATCAGAAGTAAATTGGATCTCACCACAAAATAATGCGACATTTTTTGCATCAAGCTTTCCTTTGAACTTGCAGTTCAATGTATTCAAGCCGCAGAATATTAAAATGATTCAAGTGGTAGTAACTAAAGACGGCGAGCAAAACACTATTTACACAAGCACAGAAAAAAAAGAACAGCATGACCTCGAGTGGAAGTCTGCTGATCTTGGAACATACACATTGTCATTTACCACATCTGATACAACAGAGACGCCGACAGTAACAAATACGATTAGTGTTGAAGTGCGGTAATTATTTAACACAGCATTATGACTGAAAAACCAGAAGGTGAACACCACAAAAAAACTGAAAAAAAACCCACAACACTTAATGCTTTTAATAATACCGACCTCATAATTGAAGCACTTGAAAAGATGTATGGCTCCATCAAATGGTTGGAAAGACAAAAAAAATCGCGCAACCCTAAGGTTGGGATGGATTTTATCCCATCAATAGCACATGCAAAAAAACTTCACGAAGACACAACAGAAGAATATTCAGAGGAGAAAGAAGAAAAAAAACACAAAGCTTTAGTTTCTTTTTATGGCCCACAAGGAGATGACCGCTATTACATCCTAGGAGATGGCAGAGTCGCACTTTCAAGACATCACGCACAATCATCACGATCAAAAAACGAATTGGAAGATTACCTTGCCAAAGCTAGTAATCTTGGATTTGAAATATTTTGAGATGCAATCCTTATTACTTACTGCCTAATCGGCATCACTATATACAAGAACTCTTCTTTATCTTTTGGAGCAAAGACCACCGGCGCAGTTGCACCACTTAAGCGAATCTCACCTTCATCAGCTTGCAATACCCCCAACCCATCCAAAACATAACGATAATTCAATAGTGTACTTCCTTCTTCACCACTCACTTCTGCAGTCAACGCAGACGCATGCTCACCCAACTGCGTACTGGTAGATGAAATCCCAATATTACTTTCGGAACTATTACAATCAATTGCAACTGCATTAATTCCTTGACTAGCAAACAAACTAGCTGCTTTCACTTCTTTTGTTAACGCATCAGTGAGAAATGTCGCTCGCGTCTTAAACTCCTTTGGAATAATTTGCGTATAGTCTGGATATGTCCCTTCAATCTTGCGCGTGGTAATTGTCACATCACCTAACACAAACACAACTTGTGATTCATCAAACAACACATCAACTGTTTCAGCTTCAGTGTGCGAACTTAACACACGCGCCAATTCAAACAGTGTGCGATATGGAATAATTGATTGCAATGGATCAGTTGGAGCGCCTTCTGCTAGCGCCGCACTCACCTCAGCCAACCTATAACTATCTGTTGCCGCCATAGTCAACTTTCCAGCAACTTTATTAAACTGGAAAAACACTCCAGACAACTCCGGCCGCACCTCACTTCGCGAACACGCAAACAACACGCGTGCCAAAGCTAGTTTCAAATCTTTCAATCCGATACTATACCGATTTACTGCTTCACTTTGTGGCACAATAGGGAACTCATCAGACGGTGCACCCTTAATCTTGGTTTTACTTTTTCCAGCAGTGACTAACAACTCATTATCCTCAACCTTAATTGTAACTTGTTCACCAGAAACCAATTGAATATATTCAGCCAAGGTTCGAGCTGGTACTGTGAATGTTCCTTCGACCTCAACTTTTGCTCGCACTGTTGTGCGGATCGCCATTTCCAAATTAGTGGTTGTTAAGCTAACAACTCCATCCTCAGTACTTATTAATACGTTGTTCAAAATAGGGAGGTGAATATTCTTTCCTGCTGCTCCGCTTACGTGTTGTAGAGCATGTGTCAGATTTTCTTTTGTACATGTGAATATCATAGCTCTATATTATTATATTAATATATATTTATATTATAGTATTAGTAGTAGTACTTGTGGATTCCGGGGATAAGTGTTTTTTTTGAAACTTTCCCTAACAAACTTTCAGATTTTCCTTGTGCAAAACTTTCGAACAACTTGTGCTGGAAAGTGAATAACTTTGTGTAAAACTTTTTGCTATGTGTACAACTTGTTACGTCTGTGGTTGAATTGTGCACAACTTTTTCTACTTACACACAACTGGAGTGTGACTTATAAACAGGTTTTGCTCACTATTCACGTGTAGCAATCTTTGTTTTAAGTGCTTCAATCTCTTGTCGCAGTCTTTGGTTGTCTTGAAGTTGCGTTACAATCTTTGTGTGAGCATGAATTGCTGTTGTGTGGTCTCTTCCACCAAGTTCTGTTCCAATAGCTGGGTATGAAAGGCGCAACTCCTGACGTAATAAGAACATGGAGATTTGACGAGGGAATGCAAGGCGTTTTTCACGACTGCTACCAAGTAAATCATCGTGTTCTACACCATAAAAACCTGCAACAATACCAATAACTTCCTTTGGTGTGCGCGGTTGTAGGGTTACAGCAGATTCAACACTAGCTAAAATATTGCGAATACTGTCGTTTGTGGGTTTTGACTTCTTTAGTTCGTGGAATGCTACTATTTTGTTGAGTACACCTTCTAATTCGCGAATGTTTCGTTGAGCAACATTTGCAATTAAGGTTAAATGGTCGCGACTCATAGTAAAACCACGACGCTGACACTTTAATTCAAGGATTGCAATACGTGTTTCAAGGTCTGGAGCTGCAACATCAGCGATCATTCCCCATTCAAAGCGTGATTTCAAGCGATCTTCAAGGTCAATTGCTTTTGGTGGACGATCTGAAGACAGCACAATCTGCTTATTTGACTGGTGTAATTCGTTAAATGTGTGAAAAAACTCTTCCTGTGTGCGTTCCTTACCAGCAATAAACTGCACATCATCAATAATTAATAAATCTACATTACGATATCTGTTTTTAAAGTCTTTTGCGCGTCCTGTGCGCACTGCGTTTAGAAAATCATTGGTAAATTTCTCACATGTCACGTACAAAAGCTGGTTAATTTGCTTAGTTTGCAGTAATTCATTGCCAATTGCTTGCAGAAGGTGTGTTTTACCAAGTCCAACACCTCCATAAATAAACAAAGGGTTGTATGCTACACCTGGGCGACTTGCAACAGCTTGTGCAGCAGCATGTGCAAGTTCATTGTTTTTTCCAACTATAAATGTATCAAAAACATACCGCGGATTCATGCCAAATTGATTTGGTGCTGGAGTTGGGTTAGGGGTGAGTGGTGCTGCAATTGGTGTTGCTTCAGTTGTTTGATCGGTTTTTTCTGTAGAATTAGCTGTTGGGAGATTAATATCAATTGCAGGTTGTTCTTTTTTCACTGCTTCAACCTTATAAAGAATTTTCTGAATAGGAGTCCCAGTTACACGTTCTAAAGATTGTAAAATAGAGCTGTGGTATTTTTTTTCTAACCAAGATTTGGTAAATGCGTTAGGCACACAGACCACAATTGATCCATTTTCAAACATACTGATTCCTGTTTGGCGGAACCAGGTAGTAAAATTGGCTTTGCTGATGCTTAATTCGATTTCAGCAAGCACAGAATTCCAAACCTGTTGGTTAGTCATAAAGGGAGATATGAGAACGTGTTATGTACGATCTAGTTTACCACTATTTATCCACATGAGAAATGTTCATGAATTGGGGAGAAGGTGTGGATTAGAGTCAGGTAAAGAGGGGTTGCATTATGGAATTGGCTATGGTATATTCGTGTTCACAAGGATATGCCTAAAAGAACATACCAACCTAAGAAGCGCAAACGTGCCAGAACACACGGTTTTCGTGCACGAATGGCTACTGTAGCTGGGCGACGAGTACTTAAGCGTCGTCGTGTTAAAGCTCGCAAAAAAGCAACTACTGTATAGGTAAATGTACGTTAGGTTGACGAATTGTGCAAGAGATATTCCGGGTTTACGCCCGGTTTTGTTATAATTATGTAGAATATGTACGCCAAGAAACATCGCATTATGCGAAAAAAGGAAATTGAGTTGATTATGAAAACAGGAAAAACACTTTCTGGCGTGTTTTTGCGTATTAAAAAAAAGAAAAATGATCATGGGTTTGTACGTTTTGCAGTTATTGTTGGAAAGAAGGTTAGTAAAAGTGCAGTGGTTCGTAATAAGAAAAAACGTCAAGTGCGAGATATTTTGCGAAAATTAGAGAAAAATAAACAGTTTGGTTCTGAGGATGTCATTGTTTTGGTGCTTAAACCAATTCTAAATAAAACATATGCACAGGTTGTGGATGAGATCTGTGGATTACTTAAGGTGAGTTTGTAAATTTAGGTAAATAAGTTGTGTAAAACTGTGGATACTATGTGGGTTACTCATAAAATACTCCAAATCCCGAAACAATCACTGCTTTTTCTAATCCGAACATATCAGAGAACGATTTCACCTGATCATGGGTGGTTCAAAGCGCGTAACCCTAATGGATATTGTAAGTTTTATCCAAGTTGCAGTGAATATGGACATCAAGCAGTGCAAAAACATGGTGTAATTAAGGGGGTTCCGCGTTTAGTGTGGCGGATTCTTCGGTGTAACCCTTGGTCAAAAGGTGGAATAGACACTTTATGAGCACGAGTAAATACGCAAAAACAACATAAATATGCCAAAGGATGATGTAATTGATCTATGGGACATGAGTTTACAGTTCATGTACGGACAAGAGTACGTCGATGGTTTAGTTTGGTTTTTGAAAAAAAATAATGTGCAATCAATTCTTGATTGTGGTCGTGGTGTAGGGTTTCCAGCGATTCAATTATCACAAAAAGGTTTTGATGTTGTGTGTGTAGATGAAAGTCGTGCTGCAATTGAGCGGCTTGAATTGAATTTGGCAAAGCAGCACACTGTGCTTCAGTTTTATCAGAAAGATTGGCGTGCGATTCACACATTAAATAGAAAATTTGATGCAGTGCTGTGTCACGGGAATTCATTGGTGTATGTTGGGACTTGGGACAAGCGCAAAACACTTGAGAATACACTCAATAAGATTATTGCCATGCTGCAGAATATGTACGAAGTACTTAATGATGGTGGAATGCTTTATGTTGACATAACACCACAGACAGAATACAATGACGGGACGCGCATAACACGACTTGGGCCGCGCATGGTTGATGGAAAAGAAGTAGAAATATGTTGGGAAACAAAGCATGATTGGGATAATCGTACGCGCGTTGTTAGATCAAGGCGGTCGATTAATTCTGAAGTCTTCACCTATGACTATCACAGTTTCATGTTAGAGCATGATGAGCTCAAAGTTCTGTTGCGCGGTGTTGGGTTTAGCAAGGTTGAAGCAGTTACTATTCCTGGAGAAGAACGCTATGATGTTTATGTTGCGCACAAGTAGGGGGTTTGCGTGCAGCTTAACATTGGAGTGAGGGGGTATGTGTGGGAAAAAAGAAAACTGTAATTGAAGCCGACACAATGGATCGTTGGGTTGCTGCTGGGATCTTCGCTGTTGTCGCTGTGGTTTTTACAGCAGCATATGTTGGAGTTTTGGTTACTAGCAAAGCTATTGAGTTGATCAAGTGTGATGTTCATGCTTGACGAGTAGTCTAGCGTGTGGTACGCTGGGTTTCCTCATGCAACAGGGGAAAATGCAACAGAGGAAAGGAGGATGCATGTCACACACAGTTGACATTATCCAAACAGTTGCGCTACCAGGTGACAAATCTGGATTAAGTGCAATGCACATAGCGCTTTATGGAAATGGTGGCGTTGTTCAAATGACTCCGTTAGTTCCAAATGTTTTAAAACCAGAAAGCGTGTTTCTCGCACGCGACAAATTTCTGTCGTGGCTCGAACTTTACGTACCACTACACGAGCACGATCAGCTCATCACTCAGTTTGGTGAAGCTACGCAAAGGGTTTTTGAAGAGTACGGCGGTGAAGAGTTGTGGGTTGGTATTAACATGGCAATCCTTGCCTTCAAAGATGGTACGACATACCTTTTTGACTTCCAACCAACAGCACCCGAACGATAGTACAACCCAAGCCGGCTACATGTAATAGTGTAGTCGGTTTTGAATTAGAGCGCTTTGGTAATTAATTTAATAAGTTTTTTGTGGAGTTTGGGATTTGCTGCAATAACAGATGTGTCTCCTACTTCCCATTGCTTGCCGTAGACGGTTGTTACTTTGCCACCAGCTTCGCGAATAAGAAGAACGCCAGGAAGAACATCCCATGCATGAATATCAGTTAATATTGCCACATCAGCATTGCCAGCAGCTACTGCAGCAAGTTCTGCGCCAGCGCACGACATGATTCTAAGTCGGACATGTTCTGGGAAAATTGCATTAAATATTTTTTGGAAATTTGCGCGGCTTTCATCGGAGTACCCAGCACATCCCATAACCATTGCGCGCAGTAACTTGTCTGTTTTTGAAACAGTTAGTTTTCTATTGTTGCGATAAGCGCCTTTGCCTGCAGTTGCGCTAAAAATTTCATTTTGTTCAGGTAGTCCAATTGCGCCAGTTAGTATTTGTGATTTTGCAGCGTCATATAGTCCAATGCATGTGGCGTAATGCGCAATACCATAACTAAAGTTTGTCGTTCCATCAAGTGGATCTACATACCAAGTTAGTTCGCTTGGATTGTCAATTTTTTCTTTTTCTTCGCTAATTATGTCGTGCGTGGGAAATGCTTTGAGAAGCTCTTTTGTAATAAGATTATTTGCAGCAAGATCAGCACTTGTAACAATTTCACTGTGCGCTTTGAGACGGTGTGTTTTTGTTCCAGATCGGTCAAATCTTTTTTTCAAGAGCACACTTGCAAGTTTGGCAATACGAATTGCAGCTGTGGGGTACTGTTTCATATTATTGATTCAAAAATGCATCTTCGCGTTCATGAACTTTGGTTGGAGAATTATAAGTAGCTTTTTTAACTAGTCCGTATTGGTTTTCTGCTTGCAAGGCAAAATAAGTTGAGAACGTAAACTCTCGCCAATCTTTTTTATCAAAATTGTGTGAATATAATCGAATACCCATCCATTCAATCAGTTTGCCTTGTGTTCCTTCGTCAAGTTCTTTAAATCGCTTTTCAATAGTGGGTAGTGCATCATTGCCTAGCGTCGCAATGTATCCGGTGTCTAAATCACCTTGTGTCTGTTTGTAATGGTCTATGTTGGTATTCACTATCATCTTCTCGATATTAACTGAAGTTGCAATCATGAATGCAAGCAAGCCTAGGATTAATCCACTAACGAACATCCGTCCGAAGTTGAGTCGTGCGGTGATATAGACTATTCCAATAGCAAGTAGTCCTGCAAAGAATACAATTGTCCAGCTAGTGTATAAGCGCATGAGTGTAAGTCCGAATTCTTGTTCATATAATCCCATGCGTTTGAGTGCGGAGAAGCAAACTACAATAGAAAGTCCAGCAAGAAGCATGCTTAAGATTCGCAATAGTGAGCTTCTCGTTCGGATAATTGTTCCGTAAAGGAAGATTAAGAACAATCCAACAATGGCTATAACCATAAGCAATTGGAAGAATCCTTCGCGTGCATATTCTGCATAAGTGAGGTCAAGAATATCAAGCGCGTTAGTACCAAGGAATAAGTATTTTACTTGAATGTATATGAACGCAAGGAAGATTAGGTTTACAAGTGCTAGTACAGTATTCACAACAGTAGTGCTCCAGTTTTTTACACTATAAGTGCGCTCAAGCATGTCGTGCTTGCGGCTGGAAACAAAGTACAGTACTGCAGCAAGAACAAACATCCAAATCGCAACAATTACTACACGATAGAAAGTAATCCAATCAATATGAAGTGCTGCCCAAAAATCTTTAACAGCTTGTTTAAAGATTGGGTCTGCTGCACTAAACAATAATACGAATAAGAGCACAAGTGGAATACCAATTCCAAATCCTAGGATAATATGATTGAGTCTTCGTTTTCGTATTTTGCCATCTCCAAGCAGGCTTTCGCGTTTTAAGTCTTTAAAAACAATACCCATTGTGGAAAAAGGTAATAGCCAGTTTCTATTTACTCGCATATTACGGAAATCAAACTTCTGTCCGTCTTTAGTCCGAAGTGTTAGCCAGAGCATGTATACAATTATGAGCAGCCAAACAAGTATTGGTGTAGCGTATGCTACTAGTGGAGTTTCAAACCGAACAACATTTGCTGATAGAACAAGAATTGGAATCAATAGCCAGAGTGCTGACTTTTGGGTTGCATGACCAAACCGCCACATTACTCCGGTGAAGATTGTCAGGAATCCTAGAATGTATACAAAAAAACTCATCCCAGCATCTATCTCCCAGAACAAGAGATTGGCAGCAGCAGATAAGATAAGCGCAGTCGCGGTAAGTGTGAGTCGTTTTGGACGATGCTCGGCAAGGAGTTCGTCAATTGATTTCTCTTCAGTCATATGATTGTTATTTGTCACGAAGTTTTTTCATGATCTTAATGTCTTGTTCTACCTTATCATGCTTGGTTTCAAGGTAAAAATTAATGTTTTTCAGTCGTTTGTCTTTTGTAATCGCGCGGAAACCATCCATACCAATATATCCTTCGCCAATATGCTCATGTCTGTCGCGGTTGCTATTGAATTCAACTTTGGAATCATTGCAATGAGACATTTTTAATTTTTTAAGGCCAATAATCTTATCAAAATCATCAAATGTTTTTTTCACTGCGGCTTGAGTGCGCAAATCATATCCAGATGCAAATGCGTGTTGAGTATCAAAGCACACACCGATGTTGTATGACTTGAGTTTTTTGTGATTTATTATCTCGGCGATCTCTTCAAAGTGCGCGCCAATAACTTCACCAGCTCCAGCTGCGATTTCAATCAGGAATTTTGTTGAGCCTTTGTAGCCCTCCAGCATTTTGTCGAGGCCTTCAACAACTTTTTTCATTCCTTCTTTGCGGCCGAGATCTTTGAATGATCCTAAGTGTGCCATGACATACTCAGCGTCTATTAATGATCCGCGCTCAAGTTCATCACGGATGACATTAATTGACCCATAGCGGATGCGGTTGTTTTTTGATGCAAAATTAATATAGTAAGGCGCATGAATTGCAACTTCTTTTAATTCAAACTTTTTGCAGTCCGCTTTAAATTTCTTGGCAATTTCCGGAGTAATTTCTTTGGCTTTTCCACCTTGTGGCGAACGACTGAACATCTGAAAAACTTCACAACCCAAATCATGCGCACGTTCAGGTGCGTTTTCCAGTCCTCCTGCAATTGATACATGACAGCCAAAAAGCATATACAGAAAGTATAGCATTATTGCCTTACTTGACAATGAGTACAATTATGCTACAGTGCATCCTCGAACATGTTGTTTGAAAGGAGGGGTTATGAAGATTTTGATTTGTCTTGAAGGGTTGATGGGCGATCGTTCGCCGCACTTTCAAGTGTTGTCAGATGAGCTGCGCAGCAAGTACGAAGGTTGCGAGATTCGCGAGGTTCGGTCTAATGGTGAGGAAGCGTTTCAAAGTATTTGGGATGCTCACGATGCTGGTGTTGACTTTGATATTGTGTTTCTTGGTGTGATGATACCCAAACTCAATGGTTGGGAGGTCTGTAAATTCATGCGCGACCGTGCAGAGCACAACGCAACCACCATCGTGATCGTAACTGCTATTGGGACAAAGCTCAATAATAATGCCTCACCATTGTACGGCGCAGATGTGTGTGTGGATGTGCCGTTTGATGCGCAACAGGTTGTGGAGCAGGTCGCTGAGGCGGTTGAGAATCGGAAAGTGCAATAAGCGCAAAAAGCGCAAAAACAAAAAACCACAGTGTGTAACACACGTGGTTTTTTGGTTGAGGTTAAAGGGAAAAGCTCAGCTTAGGCACGATCGCCAGTGACCATGCACCACCCACCACTTTGGATGGGCCAACCACCAAGATTGCGGAAACACTATCACTGATTTTGTATCCAGTGATCAGCGCTCCACCGATCAGGTGATTGTGCTTGGCCCCGTCTTCGTATCCAGGCAAGAACTTGTACAGGAAAGTCGCGCTGATGAGCCAGCGCTTACTCACCGGCATGGCCGGTCCGGTCACGATGAAGGGCCGTGGCCCGAACGAGGTTGCCCTGGTGGACATTCCCATCTCCGTGTACCAGGCCCAGCCATCCATGGGCAGAACCACGCCGAATCCCAGTCCTGTTTCCGTTGGCAGGCGTTTGATATCGCCTTCACCAGGGAAAACTAGGGTCCAGGTGCCGCTGACCGTCAACTTGTACTTCGGCGCCTTGGCCTCAGCACTTACCGCCAGAATCATGATCGTGGCCAAAGTGATTGTCAAATACTTCATTTCTCCCTCCCATTTAATTGTGATGAACGTTGTCGCTTCTTCTCGACATAGTACTTTATCATAAAAAACCGTATTTGTCAAGTATAAAGTGGCTAATTTTAAATGAAAAATGGTCATTTAAGTACTGATCAAAATGCTGAAGACTGTACTAATTAATTTAAATTTACTATAATAAGCCTGTCACAATATTTATGACAAAACTTGATTTAAGCAAACTAGGGTTTACAGAAAACGAAACAGCAGTTTACGTTTCCTTGTTTGATTTAGGAAAAGCACGTGCTGGACAGATAATTGATCTCACTTCTCTGCATAGAAACATTGTATATACGGCTTTGGATGGTTTGGTAGAGCGGAGATTGGTTACAAAAACACTTGTTAAGGGTGTTGCTGAGTTTGTAGCTAATGATCCGTCGCATTTGGTTGAAGAGGTAGAGGAGAAAAAGGTTGCAGCGCAACACATAGCGCAATTACTTAAGGAGCGTCAGAAAGAGGCACCGCGTGAGATTACCGTTTATGAAGGACTTGATGGTTTGCGTAAAGATAGAGACAAGACATTGCAATATGAAAAAGGTGATACGCTGTATGTGTTCGGTGTGTCGCAGGGGGCCACGCAACCTGAGGTCGAACGGTATTGGCGACGATTTCATCGGAAGCGCGCTGCAAAAGGAATTAATTTGAAAATGTTATTTGAACAAGATGTTGATCCAGAACCAGTGCAATGGAGAAACACTTTGCCAAACACAGAAGCTCGCTATTTGCCATTTCAGTCAGCAACGCCGTTTACTGTAAGTGCGATTGGTGATCGTTTTTCCATTTATCTTTTTCAAGGTGAGCCAGTAGTGTTTACCATTAAGAGTAGTGAAATAGTGGAAGCCTTCTCTGGTTTTTTTAATTATTTTTGGGATCATAAAGTTGTGGCACTTGAGGGTGATGCTGGTTTTGATAATGCATTCGGTGATATCTTGAAGGAGCTTGGTGAGGGCGATGAGCTTCTTGTGATGGGGTTGTTTGATGTTGATGATGCATTTGCAAAAGCTCTTGGTGCATTTCACAAGAGACGTGCTGACAAGGGAATTAAAACACGGTTTCTTCTCAATTCTCATGCGCGAGATGTGGGGGATATGCTCAGCAAAATAGATTACACCGAAGTCCGGTATATGCAAAAGAGCATGGAGACGCCGGCTGTGTTTCTTATGTATGGCGAGAAGACAATAATTAGTTTGCCAAATCAGCGGACATTTTTCCGCATTGAAAATGCAGAAGCAGCGCAAGCATATGTAAGTTATTTTAATTCGCTTTGGGATCAGAAGAATAAGACGCTTTCCGGTGATCTGGGCATTGAAGAATTATGCGAATTGGTTTTGGAACAAGGCGAAGACCTTTATTTAATAGGCGCAACAGGCAAAATTCTGGAAACACATACCGAATATTACAAAACATTTACTAAACGCCGTGTACAAAAACAGATTCGTTTGCGTATGCTTGCAAATGAATCATTGCGTGACAGTGAGTTCACGCGACTGCCACTTTCCGAGGTTTCGTATTTGCCGCGTCAGTTTG
>CAZKMQ010000005.1:0-27530 GCA_964554065.1 uncultured Gammaproteobacteria bacterium
GACGACGATTGTACCGGTTCTAGTTGGGGATCGTTCTGTGTTCCGAGCAAGCAGCCAGGTATGCTAGGTCTTGACCATCCGGTGACCGGTGAGACATTCACCGGACTCTGCCAGATGTGCAACCAGGATCTGCAGATCGGGTGTGGTGATGGACAGACTTGCAGCTGGGGTATCGAGGACCTGCTCGACACCAAGGCAATCGGCGACAAGTACGGCTACCCGTTCAGCGGGGCGCCGGGTCGTAGCGTCAACTACTGCACCATCGGTGGCTGATTCAGTCCCAGGTTCAGGAAGAACCAACAGAGAACCGTTTCGTTTTAACAGCGAGGCGGTTTTCTATTTACGCCAAGCGTTGCATATTAGCGTAGCAGACCTTGACATAATGAAGAAAAAATGATACAGTGATTTCTACCGTTCAGTGACCAAATGGTCAAAGGAGTGGATATGGGAACGGAAAATCAGGAAAGGGCTTTCGACGAGCAGATCAAGCGTCGAATCATGTGGATTGGAATTTTCTTCGTGGCGTGCTTCTTGGTGCTCGGAGTCTATTTGGTCAAAACAGCAACCACTGATCCTGCCGAGCTTATGGCAGACCACTACGATGGGTACACTGTGGTCAAGATCTGTGCCTTGCCTGCAAATGGATCAAGCGACATTGTATTCGCAATCCGTAGTGGTATCTGGCCAGATCTGTCTGAAGTGCCTGGCCGGCCTGCAGATGACTGGATTTCACTTGGTGATTACCCGTTTCTTGCCGAGGGCCAATATTCCATGTGCACTATGTACGGGAGTAACTGGTGGAGCAATGAAATCAATCCATTGCTCTTTACAGTCGGGTTTGTCACCTACGATGGGGTGTCAGCTGCAGATGCTGAGCAGAACTTTTACAGCGCTCCATTGCGAGTGTATTACGGCTCAGTTAACAGGAAGGGGGAGACTCACAAGCGCGATGTGACACTCTATCTTGATGAACCTGGGGTATATCACTTCGGTGTTCTGGCGGAGCGCTTCGAGTACGACAGGTCTGGAGTGACATACGGACCAAACACTGTTAGTACAGATGGGTTCTCGTATCCAATTGTCTCTGCTGGCGCGCTCAAGCGCGGCAGACCGCTGATCAAGCTGTAGAGGCTACTCACAACCAATTAAAAAAGCACTCACTCGATGAACTCGACCGTGGGTGTTTTTTTATTTTTTCTTAGCGATTATATATACATGTGTGGCCACCACATCGCTTCCTGGTATCCACATAAAGAGAAAGTCTAGGAATTTGAGCGGACCAATAATGAGCATTAGAAAGTGTGTAATAAACGGTGCAACCTTGCGTGATCCAAAAGATAATAGTACTCCAAGCCAGTATGCTAGGAACATAAGCAGTGCACTCCATGGACCGGATCGGACTCCTTTTTCAACAATTTCAAGATCACGATACAAATATGATAGGCCACTTAGTGTAAATCGGTTAAAGTCATCAGGTGATGCATGGTAAGGATGGATAAAAGGTACACTTATGTATGCATAGCCACCTGGAGCAAGCACACGCACCATTTCTTTAGCCATCTTTGTCGCATCAGGAACGTGTTCAAGTACTGATTCGCTCACTAAAGCGTCGATAGAATCATCTGCAAATGGCAAATGCTCAGCATCAGCTACTATATCTACTTCAGGGAACGGAAACACGTCCAGATTCACAAAGTCTTTACCCCAGCGATGCGGGCCTGATCCAATATCAATTATTTTGGCTTCTGGCTTTGTAAATTTGCGGATTTTTTTAGGGCCATTCACAAGCATTAGAACAGGACAAAATAGATGCCAGATAAAGTAGTACAGCGCAGGGAATTGTTTGAAAAAAGATTTTAGCCAGTTGATTCCACTTTCATGCTCATGTGTACTTGATTTGAGCATTGCGCTGTTTATAAGGATAGCCCGTCCGTCACGATCAATGCTGTATTCTTTTCCATTTTGCGCACGAAGCGTATTACCGTCTTGAACCATTAGCCATTTATCATCTGGATCAACAAGTAGGTCAAGTGGTGGATGAACTGTTGAGGAAACAGATTTGCGTAAATGTAGCAAACGATCAGAAATTATTACTGCAATAGCCTTGAATCCATCTCGGTATTTAATCTTTTTGCCTTCTTCAATGTCTCTAGGTGTGTGAGATATTGGCACCTCATTAATTTTGTACCCATTTCGCAGTGCTTGTAATGTGAACACTATTTCAGAATCAAATTGACCAGGAACAAAGTAGTGTGCTGAGGATTGTGGGAAAAGCTTATAGCACGTCCAGACATCAGTAAGCTTTTGCCAGTACAAAATATTAATTAATTTGGTAATTACCCAAACACCAAGACGTGGAATAACAAATCCTTTGCGTTTAACGTGGTGGATATTGCGTGATCCATAAACACAGCTCTTCTCGCCATTAAGCGCAGCAACAAGCGATGGAATTTCTGACGGGTTATATTCAAGGTCAGCATCTTGGATAATAATGTAGTCTCCGGTAGCATGGGCAAGTCCATCAGTTACAGCACTGCCTTTACCGCCATTTACATCACGATAAAAAATCCTAGCTTTTGACTCAAACGACCGCAAGATTTTCAGTGTTCCATCTGTGGAGCAATCGTCAACTACAATAATTTCCTTTTCCCAATTCGGGATAGAAACATTAATAACACGTCGCAAAAGTTCTGCGACGTTCTTTTCCTCATTATAGCAAGGGATGACAATTGAAAGCTTACGTTTTGGTGTTAGTTCGGGCACGACGTAAGCGGTTGTAGATCGTTGAAATTCCATAGAAAGCGAACATGAACAACAATGGGTTAACTGGCATGCGGAATCGTCCATTTACACCTAATCCATTTGCCATGGTGGTTAACATGAAGTACAGAACCAGAAGCAATAGCAATGTAATTGGCAGTGTAAAGCCATTTTTTCTTATATAGGCAAAAGCGCCATATATAAATAATAATGTGATTCCAATCCAGATCACCCGCACCAAGAGTACCAAAATCATGGGTGAACTGGCAAGTTTGCCCATTTCTTGCAGAAAGTTCAGTGGTTCGTTAATAAGAAGTACTATTGCTGGTTTTTCAAGATAAAATGACGGGCGAATGCCAGAATATTGCAATACCATGAGCATTCCGTCATGAGTTAAGAAGGTTAGAGCACTTGTTGCCATTGTTTTGACTAGGCCAATAGGATGATCAAGAATAACTGGGACTGCATTTGCAATGTATTCTTTGCTGTTACTTAAGTTGATCTTTGTGGAATCAACTCCGGATGCGTATAGAATATCCCGTTCAGTGCGAAAGTCGGTCCCATTTTCAAATGAAAGTACTGATGGAACTACATATGTGGCCAGGTTAAATGCCGGCTGTGCACCCATGCCTGCAACGCCGAATTGCTTGTGGTTTCTATAAAGCCAAGGAGAAACTACTACCATGCAAACTACGGCAAATATAATTCCAGGAATAGCGGCTTGTTTCCATGGCCAAGCCTGCTTGCGCAAGTGATACCACAGCACAAAAGGCATAATAAAAGCTATGTATTGGGTAACCGGCTTGACTAGAAGTCCTAATGCAAAGATAAGTGATAGCCAAAATGCAGTTTTTAGTTTAGGTTTTTCCAAAAATTCAAGAAATATTAGTATTGACAGCAAGAATAAGAATATAAATAGAGTTTCAGTGATTAGAACGAATGAGAAAAGCATGCCGAGCGGCTCGATAGCCATTGCAATACCAACCCAGAAAGCGATTTTTTTGCTAACAAAGCGCTTGGAAATCAAATAGGCAAGAACTGGGATAGTGCTGGCTAGAAGCATCTGTAGTATCATTGCTAACCAGAATGAGCCTGGGAGTGCGAGTATTCCTGCAAGAACGAGCGGATATAACGGTGGGCGCAAAGGATTTGGTGTGTATGGTGGTTCTGTCTCAAATGCAAATCCGTTGCCAGCTAAGATATTTTGTGCTATTTCAACATATCCATCATCTCCGTAGACCGTTGGGAAGATTGCGAAATCGTTTGTAGAGAAGTTCACTAAAAATAAAATAATGCGCAAAATAAGCGCGATTGCAAATAAAGTAGTTATGGGTTTGGAAAGTAATGATTTCATTATTAGTATGGTAGCGCTTTTATTCACTATGAGCAAGGGTTTTTAAAAAAAATATGCTATACTCTTGTCAGGTAATTCATGCCACTTATTAAAGTATATGCAGAATATTTCAACTGTTTGTGAAAGTCATATTTTTAAATATGGTTTTATTGTTTTGTGCACTATTGTTTTGAGTGCATTTTTTATTCAGCCGGCAATGGCAGCAACCAAGACTTGGGATGGTGGGGGCGGAGGTGATACCAATATGAGTACTGCTGCGAATTGGGATTTGAATACTTTGCCTGCAGCAGGCGATACACTTACTTTTGATGGCACATCAGGAAACAACGCGACCTGGGATAGTTCGTTTGTTGGAGCACAAAATTTTATTGTAGATTTGGCAACTGGATACTCTGGTATAGTCACGATTTCATCAAGTACGCTTACCATTGCTTCGTCAACTGTTGTTGCGGGGACGCTTAATATTGGTTCAAATACATTAACTATTGACCAGGATTTAGCAATTGACGGTGGAACAGTTACATCTACAGATGAGGGCGGCGTGTTAAACGTAGATGAAGATGTAAGCTTTACTTCAGGCACATTTCATCCTGCTGCAACAACTCAAGTAAAGGGACACTGGACATATGTTGGCGGTTCGTACACAAGTGGTGAAACGCACGCATGGGCAGTTACTTTTGCATCATCAACTGCAAGTCAGACTTTTACAACAGGTGGTTCAGGGCTTAATTATGGAGATATAACTATTAATAATACTGCTGGTGGCTCATCAGACAGTGTTGTTGTAAGTGGTGCACTTGTAATGCAGGGAGCATTGACGATTACTGCTGGAGATTTTGATTTAGCAACAAACAATGCGTCGCTTGATGTACAAGAAACCAATACTGATGGAACTGTAACTTTGGCAGATGATGCAAATGCTACTTGGCAATGGGGCAGTGGCGCAATCACAGTTTCAGGAAATATTTTGGTAAACGATGCTGCGACAATGACCTCGGGTAGTGGCTTATTAACTCTTGATGGTACAGCAGGAAGCGCAACTATTGATTTTGATGACCAGGCCATAAGCGGTGGTTTGACTTTAAATAATACTCATGGGACTGGAAATATAACCTTAACCGGCACCTTAGATGTTAATGGTGCGTTGACCATAACTCAAGGTGATCTTTTAATGAACACAAACAATGCCATACTTGATCTTGAAGGCGCAATAACAGTTGATGATAATGCTAATGCTTCCTGGGTTTGGGGGTCAGGCGCGCAAAATTTAGGTGGAAACCTTACACAAAATGGTTCAGGAACTATTACTCCTGGTGGAGGAATATTAACTTTTGATGGAGGTGCTGCACAAACTGTATCTTCAAGCGCTGCATTTGAAGATATTACGATTAATATGTCTTCGGGTAATCTTATTGTAGCGCTGGATACTGGTGTGACTAATTTCAATGTGGATGGAAATGTGACCAGTACTGCAGGACTACTTGATTTGAGTACTAACAATGAGTCCATGGATTTAGAAGGGGATTTTGAAGTAAATGGAACTGGTGGAGGATTGCAATGGGGAACAGGAAATTTGAATATTGGACGTAATTTTAGGCATAGCTCTGCTGGAACAGTAACTCATGGATTGGGAACACTTATATTTGACGCATCAGGCAATGCTACATCTACGATTACGGTTGATGCTGGAACACTTGATCTTGGTCAGACTCAAGCAACAGGAAATATATTACTAGCTGCAAGTGAGGCAGTTACAATGTCTATAAATAAAAACTTTGAATTAGGTGCATCATCTACACTTACTATTGATGGTATTGGAGCATCTCTCGTGCTTAATGGGATTTTGTTGTCAGCAAATTCTGCTACCGTTACATTTACAGGTGGTGGTGAAGATGCTACCACACTGCCATCTGATGTTATATATGGAATTGTTGTACTCAATGGTGGGGTAAACCAAACTTACAATGCTGGGAACAATTCAACCTTTGAAGGAACCTTAACTGTGACAAATGGTGAGCTTTCTTTGGGAACTGCAGTTATAACTCCATCTGCTGCTGATGCGCTCGACGTAGCAGGACAAATTACTGAAGGAAGCAGTGGTTATATAGTAAGCACCAGTACTGCTATTGCATTTGTGGATAGTGCTGGAACAGCATTAAGTACACTGAGTTATATTCATGGAGATGTTATGAATTTCCGTGTTACGGATGAGGACGAGAATATAAATGGTGCTGCAGCTGATACTCTACTTGTAACAATTACAAATCAACTTGGTGATCGAGAGATAATTACACTTACAGAAACAGGTGCTGCTACAGAGGTTTTTGAAGGAGGGATTCTATTGCGTAATGTTGCTGGAGTAGCAAAGAATAATGGTTCTCTTGAAGTGAACGGTAATATCACAGCGACTATAGCTTATGGTGATGCTGAAGATGATGACGATAGTGGTTCAGGAGTTATTTTACTTAAAGGTCCTGGTGTAGGTTCTCCTCCAGCTTTTCCTAAGGAGCCTACAGTTAGTATTAATGATGGTGCATTAACAACATTTACGCGTGATGTTGAACTTGCTATAACTAGTGATGGTACAGCAGTTATGATGTTGGTAAGTTCTGATCCAACATTCAAAAATGTGGCTTGGGAACCATTTAGTACCACTAGAGATTTTGTTTTAGAAAATCATGGATTTGGTGTTAAGACAGTATATGTGAAAGTTGAAAATAACTCAGGTAATCAGTCTACTTTAGCATCGACAAGTATAGAATATCTCGCTCCAGAACCAGAAGTTGTTGAACCTCCGTTTGATCCAGAACCGAATCCACCTCTTGAATCAGGGCCTTCTGGGCCGGTTGTTGAAGATATTGCAGAGCTTTCTCGTGCAGATTTAATTAGATCAAAGGCAAATTCAGCAGTATACTACTTTGGTTCTGATGGAAAACGACACGCTTTCCCGCACGAACGTATTTTCTTGACTTGGTTTGATGATTTTTCCGGGGTCCGTGTTGTTACTGATGAGTTAATCGCTTCAATACCGCTTGGCAAGAATATGACAGTTCGTCCTGGTACGAAATTAATTAAACTGCAAACCGATCCAAAAGTATATATAGTTGGTACAGGAGCTAAGCTCCATTGGGTAAAGACTTCAGAACTTGTTGAGGGTCTTTATGGTGAAAACTGGGAAGACAGGTTAATTGATGTATCAGACGCACTGTTCGTTGATTACAAGCGATCAACAGATATAGGGGATTTACTTTATCCAGATGGCTCTATCATAGAGCGTGATGAAGATACTTTCTTTGTGCAAGATGGTATGTGGCGAAAGTTTGTACTTTCTGGTTTGGTAGATAACGCAGTCCCAACTAGCTATACGTCGACTCCACCAGCAAATATTGTATATTCATATGGAGAAGATATTGATAGTCGCGAAGAGTTAGTTAAGTTCCCAACAGACTTTGAATAGAATAGTATTTAAAAAGCCGGCAGCGAAGCTGCCGGCTTTTTAAATTTATGATTTGGATTTGCGTTTTGATCGCACTCGATCAACTTCCTTAAGTATTTGTTTACGCAATCGAATATTATTTGGTGTAACTTCCAGATATTCATCTTCAGCCATGAGCTCTAATCCGCGCTCTAATGTGACTGGAAGTGGTGGAGTTAAGTTCAGAGCATCATCAGCTCCAGAACTGCGCATGTTGGTCAGGTGCTTTCCCTTAATAGGATTAACTGTCATGTCCATTCCTTTTGTAGTGTCTCCAATCACCATGCCTTCGTACACTTCAATATTTGGTGCAATGTATAGTGATCCGCGTGTTTGCAAATTTGCTAGTGAGTAACCAAGTACTTTTCCAGTTTCACCCGAGATCATTGATCCAGCACTGCGCTTTTCAATATCACCTGCATATGGTTTGAACCCAATCATTTCGCTTGCCAGGATTCCTTCGCCACGAGTATCCACAACAAACTCATTTCTATAGCCAAGCAGTCCACGCGTAGGGATTTCAAATTCTATACGTGTATGCGCCTGCTCTGGTGTCATGTTGATCATGCGGCCTTTGCGTTTGGAAAGTTTTTCAATAATAGTGCCAACAAATTCCTCTGGTGTATCGATCACAAGTGCTTCAAATGGCTCATGCTTAACTCCATCAATTTCTTTTACAATAACGTGTGGCTGTGAAACTTGGACTTCATAGCCTTCTCGTCGCATGTTTTCAAGAAGTACGGCCACATGCAGCTCGCCGCGACCAAGCACGGTGAAGCGGTCTGGTTGAGATAAGTCTACTTTAATACCAACGTTTACCTCAAGTTCTTTTTCAAGACGTGCACGGATCTGGCGACTGGTTACGTATTTACCATCGTGTCCGGCAAACGGTGAGTTATTTACCAGAAATTGCAAAGAGATTGTTGGTTCATCAATGGTAATCGCTGGCAAAGACTCTTGCGCCACATCCACGCATACTGTATCTCCAATATAAATATCTGGAATGCCGGCGATCATTGCAATGTCTCCGGCTGAAATTGTTTTTACTTCTTTACGATTCATTCCTTCAAAAGTAAATAGTTTTCCTATTGATGCTGAAGAGGTCGTACCGTCTGTTTTTTTAATGTGCACTATATTGCCAACAGAAATTTGACCTTTATATACGCGCCCGATTCCCATACGTCCAAGATAGTTATCATATGCTAGGTTAAATGGTTGGAATGTGAATTGAGCTTCGGTGTTAGAGTCTGCAGCAGCAACGTGCTTAATAACTGTATCAAGAAGAGGAGTCAGATCCTTGTGCTCATCAGTTAGGTTCATAACCGCAGTGCCTTGCTTGGCAATTGCGTATACGGTTGTGAAATCAAGCTGCTCATCACTTGCACCTAGATCCATAAAAAGTTCTAGCACTTTATCGTGTGCCCAATCTGGTCTTGCTGCCGGCTTGTCAATCTTGTTTAGAACTACAATTGGTTTCAGACCAAGCTCAAGTGACTTTTTCAGAACAAACTTAGTTTGAGGCATTGGACCTTCCTGCGCATCAACAATTAGAAGTACTGAATCAATTGACCGCAGCACTCGTTCAACTTCTGAACCAAAGTCTGCGTGGCCTGGTGTGTCCACTATATTAATCTTTGTGTCCTTGTAGAGCACAGATGTGTTCTTAGAATAAATCGTAATACCACGCTCTTTCTCAAGATCGTCAGTATCCATGGTGACCGAATCATCAGTAACCATTCCAGTCTGTCTCATAAGCGCATCTGTCAGGCTGGTCTTGCCGTGGTCAACATGAGCAATAATTGCAATGTTTCGAATTTCCATTTTTTTCAAGTTATAAAACGCCCACCGTGGGGCGTTCTGAGAGAGTATATCTAGTTTATGCTAAATAGTCAATATATGTATGATAAACTTGACAAAATGCCTAAAATGTGCTATATTATTAGGTCCTTTTTAGAGGGTATATTAGCCTACGATTTGTGTTTTTTTATGAAAATACGATTCGTAGGCCAATTCTAGCTTGCGATAGCAGGAGTCTACTATGAAAAAGGTAGCAGCAGCTTTTGGGATAGCCCTTGCAATTCTGCTCATCACTTTCCTTGTCTTTGGCAAGCAGGTTCGCGTGAGCAGTGAGGAAGTTCAAGTGTTCATCAACAGCAATTTTGGTGAGTACGAGCACAGCAGTTTCACCGGCTCGTTCACCTCCACATCACCAACATTCAAGATGAAGGATGACAAGGCTTATGTTACCTTCCATTTCGCAGGTGAGGTAAGACTCAAGGGAGTTGCCTATTTTGGTACAATCACCTTCGCTGGTGGTGTTGGCTGGGAAAAGGGAGGAGTGACCATCATCGACCCTGAGGTCGTGGAGTGGAAAACTTCAGGTGTGCATCCAAAGCTGGAAAGGGTGGTTAAAGCATTCCTTTCTGATGCGCTTCTTCGCGGGTTGCTCAAGAAGCATCCGTTTTACATCCCAACTCAAGAGCAGAAGGGAAAAATACTTCCCAGTCTGGTCAGGATTCGCGACGTTTGGATTGAGGACGGGTCTCTGATGCTGGAGCTTGGTTACATCATCTAAGTAACTGAGCGCGCCTGTGGATCTAGGACTGGCCACTCATTATAGCTGTGCCGCTAGATTACATCACACCCGAACGGGTACACGAAGACCGCTGGATGCTACGCATCGGCGGTTTTTGAATTGTTGTGTTTTCAGCTTGGAGCAGGTTTTCATTAAAAACTTGACATTTTTGCTTTTTACTGCTATGGTATATTGTCTGTAATAGTACAGACCACAAATATAGGAGAGAAAGTGATTCGTACCTTGATATATTTTATTGTGATCAGCAGTGCTGTTTCTGCACAGGCTGATCAGGAGTTTGCCTACTTTCCCAGTCGATGGGAACAGCTCCAAGTTGAATACACTTCAGATACGTCGTGGGATAAGCTTTCGCTACATGCACAGTTGTCGGCTGATAACCAGGACACGCACTTGAGATTCGGAGTAAAGATTAACCACCTGTTCAATGTCTCATGGCTTGATTTTGGCTTGTTCCTGGGCGGAAGTCCACAAAATGGTATTAGCCTTGGGTATCAACTCTGGGCAACTCCAGCGAATTTATGGCTTTATGCTGATACTGCTGTGTATGATTTAATCTATCACTACAGCACGTACCGCGCCCAGATGGCTTGGGAACCAGCTCAGTGGATTCGCATCGGTGCTGAAGCTCAGGGCTGGAGTGAACAAGATGAGGCGATCTGGGGTGAAGATGCGCTGCATAATTTGCCAAGCAATGGCGGTGGACCGTATTTGTATTTCAGATGGGAAATTTTCGGCGCTGAGTTTGCCTATCACTTTCGTGAGATCGGCGATCAGGTAGGTGGAGAATTCAATTTCCGTCTATTGGTACTACTCGAAAGAAGATAAGGAGGTGCATAAACATCTAACCATTTAAAAAACCCGCACATGCAACACATGCCATGCCGGGCTTTTTTAATTATAGATTATTTTTTGAAACGTTTGCGCGCCTTATGGCGGCGGCTGCCTGGAGTAGTTGAATTTGAATTGCGGCGTTTTCGCCCTAGTTTTTTGTTACGGTTGGGTCGTGGTCCGCGAGTTCCTGATTCACGATTAATTTCTCGTGGGAGTGGCGCTCGTTCTGGTGGCAGTTGTGGCAGTGCAAGAACAGGAAGTGACTTGCGAATCAGTCTCTCAATCTTTCGTACGTCAGCCTTTTGCGAAGGGGTTACAAAAGAAATAGCCTTACCATGACGTCCTGCTCGGCCGGTTCGTCCAATACGGTGCACGTAATCTTCGGAGTTATCTGGAAGATCAAAGTTGATAACAAGTGAAATGTGTTGTACATCAATGCCACGCGCTGCAATGTCTGTAGCTACCATTATTCGGAATTTACGCTTAGTAAATCCATCAAGCGCTGCTTTGCGTTGGGCTTGTGAACGGTTAGAGTGAATCTCTGTTGCAGTGTGGCCCATGCCACGAATTTTGCGTGCGATCTTTTTTGCGCCATGCTTGGTTCGGGAGAAAATAAGCACTGTATCCTTTTCATATTCTTGCAAAATTGAGTCAAGAAGGCGAAGCTTATCGTTTTTTCGAATGACGAAAATTTCTTGCTCCACATTTTTTGCAGAAGTTCCTTGCGGTGCAATTTCAATTCGAAGCGGCATTTTCATAAACTGTGTTGCAAGTGTTGAAATAGACTTTGGCATGGTTGCGGAGAATAACATGATCTGGCGTTCCTTTGGAACTGACTGCAAGATCTTTTTAATTTGAGGAAGAAATCCAACATCAAGCATGCGATCTGCTTCATCAAGTGTAACCACAGATGTGCGGTTAAGGCGAAATACTCCCTGGTCCATAAGATCAACTAATCGTCCAGGTGTTGCAATAACAATGTGGGGATTTTTCTTTAGTGATTGCACTTGTGGACGCTGAGATACACCGCCAATAATAACAGCAAGACGAAGACCAAGTGGCGAACCAATTTGGCGAAGCGCGTGTTCAACTTGAAGTGCAAGCTCGCGCGTAGGAACAACAACAAGACCCTGGCCCTTGGATCGAGAAATGTTCTGAATCATTGGGATACCAAAAGCTAGTGTTTTTCCTGTACCGGTTTGTGCAATACCAACAACATCTTTCCCTTGCAAAGCGCCGGGAATGATCTGATGCTGAATCGGTGTTGGGGTTGTAAAACCCTTTTTCGTCAGAATTGCGAGAAATTTTTCCGCAATTCCTAGGTCGCTAAAACGACCGGAATGAGTATAGTTTGCGTTCATAAAATTAAATAGGTGACCCAGAATTCTTTGGGGCCACCCTATGACGCAAAAAGAGTTGAGTCGCTTGGGAAATAACTCCAAGCTTTAATTTACTGAATATTCTAGCATATCCGATAGTACATGTCAAGTTTATTGTGTTATTTGATTATTGTTCTGCAAACTTTTGTACACGACTATCCATAATAATGCTTGAGCGCGTCATTCTTTTTTTCAGCACAATGCCCTCAAGTGATGTGCAGCGGCTCAGAGCTACATAGGTCTGGCCATGAGCAAAGCTTCCGCGTCCAAGATCTATTATTACTTTGTCGAATGTTTTGCCTTGAGATTTATGGATCGTAATTGCCCAGGCAAGTTTCATGGGAAGTTGTGTATAGGAGCCAATCTTTTCACGCTCAAACTGTCCACCAGTCATAACATACTTAGAAATTTCCCATGTGTGTCTGCCAACTTCAACTACTTGACCGTCATCCTTTTCAACAGAGATGGTGTAGCCTGTATCATCGCGCTCTATGTCTATAACCGTTCCAATAGTTCCGTTAACCCAGCGCCGTTCCGAATCATTACAAATGAACATGATCTGCGCACCAACACAAATCGTAATCTCTGTGTCATTAGGGTATAGATTCTTGGCCAGCTTTCCTTTAACAAGTGCGTTTGATGTAATTTGCGTGGTGTCGAGATTATTGAGTCGAGCTTTGTTTATAACCGCAGCACCGGCATTGGTGGTCATGAGATAAATATATGTATCATCATCATTAGGTGTGAATTCGGGTTCATATCGTGTGTTAAGCATGCTGAGATGATAATTGGTGACACTCTTATCTCTGACTGCGTTTAGTATATCTATAAATTCATTGTCTTGCTGACGATAGATATTGTCTAGCTCAATTACCTCCAGTTCAAACCCACTACCAAAGAAGCTGCCCTGCCCTGCAAATAATTGCGCATCAAAAAAGTATGGTGATGCATATTCTTCAAAAAATACTTTACGATCAGCACTTGTAACCACTGGAGGAAGTTGGTACAAGTCACCAAAGAAAATCATTTGTACACCGCCAAATGGCTCAGAAGATTTGCGAGCTCTGCGCAGAACAATGTCTATTGCGTCAAGAAGATCAGCGCGCACCATGGAGATCTCATCAATTGCAATTTTTTTAATGCGCTTGAACTTTTTTTCCTTATAATCATCAAAGCGCATTTTTTTGGCTTCTTGCTTTTCAAATCCAGGCTTTAAACCAAAGAAAGAATGGATTGTATCTCCATCAACATTAATAGCAGAAATGCCTGTTGGCGCAACTACAATAATTTTATCTCCACTGCTTTTGCGCATGAATTGCAAAAGAGTGGATTTGCCGGTTCCTGCCTTGCCAGTAATGAACAAGTTCTTTTTTGTATTGCGAACAAGGTCAAGTGCGTGTTGTGCTTTTTTGGAAAGTTTTATTTTCATTTGCATTGGTAAGAAAAAGGCGCGACTCAAGGGGCACGCCGGTTACTGGCCTATACATCAGCAGGTTTCGCCGATCCTGGTCTGTTGCATTCCGTCCAGACATGGTTATGCGTGGGGTTCCGCGCAAAGACACGTCCCGGTCCTTGAGTCTCGCCAAGTTCATTGTAGTACAGAAACAAAAATAGCCCAAACTGTGGACTACTTTCGTGCTTTTTTCTTTGCCTTTTCTTCAAGCATTTGTCGTTTGATCTCAAGGCGTTTAGCTGTTTTGCGAGAGCGAGTTTTCTTCGGTCGCCCAACACCGGTAAATCGTTTTGCCATATGGTCTATATAGTATATGAGTTGGGCGTTTTTGTAAAGAGCCTGTATACTATATGTCTATGCAAGTCCCACAACGAAAACCAGGCAAATATAGTAATTTGACTGCTGATCCTCATATCACGCAGAAGAAAAAGAATGAATTAGAGGATGAGCTTGCTTCATTGCTTAAAAAGCGGCCGAAGGCCGCATCAGAGGTTCAGCGTTTATCTGAGCTTGGAGATTTTTCTGAAAACGCAGAGTATCAATTGGCAAAAGGAAAATTACGCGGCATGAATCGTCGCATACTTGTGCTCGAAGATCATCTGAATCGTGCAATTGTTGTTCAGCAAAGCAAGTCAGATCAGATTCAACTAGGAGATACGGTCACGCTTACTATGGATGGAGAAGACAAAACCTACACCATCCTCGGTCCGTCTGAAACTGACCCATCAAAAAACATTATTTCTCATTTGTCTCCAATTGGCAGCGCACTAATAGGGAAGCGGGTAGATGACGTTTTTGAAATTGAAATTGCTGGAAATCAGAAGCAGTGCAAGATTTTTTCTAAAAATTGATATAAATTTCGCTAGTTTTGGAGCTAAAGCTTGATGAAAAAATTGCTGAGCTTGATGAATTAAGCCTAGAAAATATAAAATCTATTGCTGAAAATATTTTTAATATGAGTCAAGAGTATGATAAGTTGCTTGACTCAGTTAGTGAACTTAGAGGTTGGGTTAAGTAGTATTGTTCCGGGACAGGGATTGCGCTCACTTCGTTCACGCGGATATTTCGCTCCGCTCGGAAAAGCTTGAGCAAGCTCAGCTTTTCGCTCACTTCACTCAACATTCGAACAAGGGGTTCGCACCACATCCCAGGAATAATAAGAAAGCACACCACAAGGGTGTACTTTCTTATTAGTTCCGGGACAGGGATTCGAACCCCGATAGGCGGTACCAGAAACCGCAGTCCTACCATTAGACGATCCCGGATTAAGGTGCGGCGCTTCGCGCCGCGTAATAATTATTCAATTTCGCCACCAAATGCCTTTGCTAGCTCGCCCAGCTCTCCACTAGCTTCAGCTTCGCTAACATTTGTAGTTGGCTCAGTCGAAGGCGCATAGGTTGGTGTTTCGTTATTCTGCACTTTTTTTACCGTTGTGTCAAGTTCCATGCGTTCACCATAAACATCTTTGAATGCATCTTCTATAGTGCGTCGGCATTTGGTTTCATTAAGCTTGTCTGCATGAAATGAGAAAGGTAGTGCTACAGTGAGCTTGCATGATTCAATACTAACAGGCTCGGCCATTTTCAAAATAAACGAAAGTGAGTGGTTGGTTTTTGCCACAATTGCAATTACTTCTGGCAAGCGCTGCGTAATTTCAGATAATGAAGTCTTGATATCTCGATGAATCGAGTGCTTAATCTTTTCTTTAACATTGTGAACCTTATCCTTAACTGTGCTTTGTTCAATGACAGTTGGCGCAACTTGTTGTGGTGTTGTGGTTGGTACAGGCGTGGAAGATGGTTGTGCTACAGGTTCAGCAGTTTGAGGTGTTGGTGCGACAGGTGAGACTTGTATCTCATTATCACACAGCTCAACTACTGCTAGCTCAATGGGCAAGTGAGGTAGCGGAGAACTTGGTGTGCTTTGTCGCGCTTTAAGAAAAGCTTCAAGTATGCGTACGAATTGCTTGCTTGAAAATCCACTAGAAAGCTCGGTGAGAGATTGTTTGGTGACATCATCAAGTATTGCTAGTTGCTCTGGCTGTGCTGCTTTGTATTTAACCAGCATGGTAAGTCGTGTGAGTTCGATAAGTTGTGTGCAGAATGCGTAGAAGTCAGTAGCAACTGAATTGAGCTGCATGATTATGTGCAGACCATCTGCAGCGGACTTGTGCTTGATAGCGCGTAGTATTTCAATACCTTCTGTTGCCATGAGCTGTGGCAAGATGTGTGCACAGTCTTCAAGATTAATTTCCCCGCTCTTAATGGATAGGATTTGACCTAGCAGACTTTCAGCATCGCGCAAACAACCTTCAGATAGTGCGGCAACGCGACTTAGTACATCTTCAGCTACACTGCGCTTTTCTTTTTCTAAAATTCCTTGTAATCTTCCAACAATCAAATCGTGAGGAACTCTACGAAAAGCGTATTCTTCACAGCGCGAACGAATAGTAGTCAATAATTTGTGCGGTTCAGTAGTGGCTAGTATAAAGAGTGCGTGTGCAGGCGGCTCTTCTAGAGTTTTTAGAAGTGCATTAAAAGCACTGGTCGAGAGCATGTGCACCTCGTCTATTATAAAAACCTTACGACGAGCGTGCGTGGGTAAAAATCGTGCATTCTCAATAACATGCTCGCGCACCATATCAACGCCGGTGTGTGACGCTGCATCGATCTCAATAATATCAATCGCACGACCATCTTGGTATGCAAAACAATGATTGCAGTTCTCGCATGGTTCAGCAGATTGATTCTCACCAGTACAATTAATTGCCTTAGCAAGCAATCGAGCTGTTGTTGTCTTACCAACGCCGCGTGGTCCAGTAAACAGATAGCTATGTACAACAGAATCACGTAACAGCTCATTAGTTAGAGTTTGTACAATGTGGGCTTGCCCGATGATGTCCTCCCAGCGAACAGGGCGGTATTTGCGGTACAACGTACTCATATTTGATATTTATTTTTGTTCAACAATGTACTCAACTGCAGCCCATTTGCTAGGCACCCCTTTAGGTGTGAGCAGAACAACCTGCTGCCCAGGACGACCCTTGTGATATGTAATTGCTGCAGTAAGTACTCGATAAGGATTGTTGTTACACACTACACGATAAGTACCGTCCTCTTCAAGTAATAGCTCACCCATGCGTCTCTCGCGCTCTGTCGGGCCAATTTGTTTGAAAATAAGCATGCCATTTGGTGTGACAGTTACCTTGAGCAGGTCACCTTCAACCAGCTTGGATTTAGATGCGTAGTTTGGCGGCACTGGGTAGGTCGCTCCATCAGGACCGATCATGTGTTCACCATTAAACACGCCTTCATGTGCGTTAGCTGATTCAGAAGTGTTTGCGTGAAGCGGAGTGTGAGTCTTTGGTATATTAACTGCTGGAGGTGCACTTCGCGTAACTGTTCCTGTGCCAAGTGCTGACTTTATTTTGGAAAGCAGAGATTCAATTTCAAGAACATACTCTTGTACTAGCTCAGTTACATTATCTCCTGGTTCCTGGATCGGCTTTACATCAACTGGAATTTCAATATCAACATCGTTTGGTAAAATATCCTCTACATGAGTATGCAAAATATCATTAATTGAATTCATATTTTGTTTTTGTTTTAAAAACTAAATTGTAAGTAAAATTATGTAGTTGGTTCTGCGACATCAGCTTGGCCCATTGTCTCTGGTGAGCCGAGTTGTGATCGTTCGAGGATTTCTTCCTCAACAATTGCCTTATCACGGCCGTACTTTAGGCGAGATAGTTCGGTAATCTTGCGCGCTTTGTTTTCGTCTTCCTCAAGTGGAGGTAGTGTCGCCATGTTAAATGGCTTTGCTGCAGTATTATCAATTAACAGTTTAACATATGCTGTGTATTTCTCCACGTTGATAAGATCATACGCTGTGAATACAGGAGCGTATTCTTTTGCAAGTACATCAGCATCTTCAGGTCCAATACGAAATGTTACAAATGTTCCGGCATTACCAAGCACTGCATCACGCACTGAACTGTCTTGTCCTTCAACCAGCTGGGACATGTATTGGTGAGCAACATTCAGGACTAAGCGATACTTACGAGCCTCAGAAAGTATCGTTGCAATTGAATCTGTAATAAAGTTCTGGAACTCATCAATGTATAGATAAAAGTCGTGTCTTTGGTCTTCAGGTAATTCAGCACGAGAAAGCGCAGCCATTTGCAGTTTTGCAACAATGATAAGACCAATCAGGTTTGCGTTTACTTCACCTGTTGTACCTTTGGCAAGATTAATGAGTAAGATTTTCTTTTTATCCATTACTTCTCGGAAATCAAATCCACTGCGATTCTGTCCAATAATGTTGCGCATCATTTCATTTTCTACAAACCGACCAACCTTAGAAATCAAATAACCGAGCATTTCAGACTTGTGGAAATCTGAGGTCTTGGCCATTTCCTTTTCCCAAAAAGCACGCACAACAGGGTCTCTAACCTTTTTCACCCAACCCTTTGCAAACTCATCATCACTGAACATGCGCGGGATTTCCGCAACCGTACCGGGGTTAACTTGGTCAGACATCAAAGTGAGCATAACATTACGCATGTAGTGTTCAAACATTGGGCCAATCATCTCTGCTCCGAATAACTTGTAGAAAATAGAGATCATTTCTTGAACCGCAAAGTCCATTTGCTCTTCTGTTTTTGCCTCAAGCATATTCAATCCAATTGGTCGGTCCATGTCTGATGGATTGAATACAATCACATCATCTACTCGGTTCTCTGGGATGTTCGCCAAGATATGAGTGACCAAGTCGCCATGTGGGTCAATAACACAAACACCCTCACCGTTGTTAATGTCCTGAACTATATTATTTTCCATGAATACCGATTTACCAGAACCAGACTTACCAATGATGTACATGTGACGACGACGATCACTTCGCTTAATGCGCACAATGCTTTCTTGTCCTCGATACATAGCCTTACCAAGTGTAATTCCCTCTGTCGGCATGTTAGAAGGTGGTGGGGCTTTTCGCGCACTGAGCCAATTTATATTTGGTGTTTCTGTTGATGGTAGCGGTGGGTGAAATATACTAGCCATCTCTTCTGTATTTAGCACGAGACGCTTTGAATCATGAAATGCTCTGTAAATAAAATCCTCCACCAAGTGCGTTTGCAATCGTGGAACCTGTGCATTAAATTCATTACCACTGTGGTATTGATTGAATTGACTGAATGCGTTAAGCAGAGTGTCTAAGTATTGGCGTGCTTTCATGTCGGTTGTTGCACTAACAATAACGCGAATATTCAAATCAAGTCCTGCTTTGGTGGCTTTTTCCTCTAATTTCTTGACCACCTCTTCTTCAGAAGCGTTCATTCGGTAAGGTTCGTTAGTTGGTTGTTGCGGGTCAGTTTTTGATGAGCCAGTACCACTGCGGAGTGCGCCCATAATGCCGCTCTTGCTTGAGTTCTTTTGACCACGCGCCTTTCCTTGTTGCATCTTTCGTGAAAGACGAATAACTTTGCGGCGCCATCTTTTGTGCGAGCTGCGCATTACGAATTGAATGGCTGCGCCATCCTCTTGTGCAATTTTTGAAAGAGGGTTAGTAAGTCCAGCAAGAGGATCACTTTCCATCTCTTTGTATGTTTTGAGGGGATAAGCAAATTTTCTTTTGAGCACAACATATGCTCCTAGAATACTACTTGTTGGTGTGAAGAAATTATAATCTGAAATCTCATCAATTTGCGCGTAAGGAAATTGTGCATGTATTTGTTGCACTAGAAATGATTGCATCTTGCGAGGAACTACTGCATAGAAAGAAATAACTCCACCTTGGCTTACCATTTCAAAGCTAATGTGATCTTTGCGTCCGCGAAGCCAGGAAGTTATGCCGCGTTGTGCGCGCAATCCACCGATAGTTGCAAAAAGTGTTTCAGCAACAGAGATATCAGCCTTGATCTGATCGATATTTGCATCAGTATTCATTTGTTGTTCTGATGTTTCTTTGGGTACACGAATTAGTAGTGTTTGCATGTTCAGGCTTACATGCTTTCTATATGATTTCTTAAGAAGTGCGCGGAGCATGAATAACATGCCAACCAGTGCAAGAAGTGTTGAAATGAAAATAAAAAAACCAAGCAGCGATCCATCAGTTGATGTGCTAGTTACAGAAACGCCAGGTGCTACGAGTGGTACTTGAAGAAGTGTCATTGATTATTTTCGCAAATTAAGAATTTTTTCCGCTTTAATCTTCGCAGTTTTTTCAAGAAAAAACTTGTTGACTCCAGGAATGGTCTTGAGCCATCCAGAAATAATGGACAGAATCTTTCGCATCTTAATAACACCAGATTTAATAATTTGGCGTATGCGTGAGGTGGCTTTCTCTCCTTCTAATTTGAACTTAACCTGATCTTCCGGTTGCATTGTGAAATATACGTCAGACAAGTCTTCCTCCAAAATATCTTCTATGTGTTTAGTAAGTGGATCTTTCGGTGTAGGCACTACAGCAGATAGTTGAGCAGCGTTTGAAGGTTCAGGAATCGGTTCTGCACCGGGTAATTCTGTTGCGGCCTGTGATTCGGATTCAGTTTTGGTTGCTTTTTCAGTTGAAACTTCTGGCGCACGTTCAATGTCTCGAACAACTTCTGCTGCCGATGCTTTTGGTTTTTCTTTTTTTGGTTTTAGGTCAAATGCCATACGGCACTAGTATACCAGTTTACTACTAATTATGATATACTTTTTGTGAGTAAGTGAGGGAATCATCATGGCATCTCGTTACATTCATACAATTGCACAAAAAAAGTTTGATTGGGTGCACGTCACCAAGGCAGATAAGGATATCATGCAAGAAGTTGGTCAAAGGTTTAATATAGAACCTAATGATTTGCAAGATGTACTGCCTCCAAATCAACGATCAAAGATGGTAGCGCGCGACGGCTATGTTTTTTTGATCATGCACATGCCGATATATAATCGTACAACTTGCCGCATTGCAGTTACTGAGTTGTACTTTTTTGTTAATAGAACGTCATTTATTTCAGTAGTGCCTAATGATGTTCCATCGCTAACGCGCTTGTTTAAAGATTTGAAAGAAAAAAAGGATACTGGAAGGTTCTCAAGTCCTGGGGAGATGTTCTTTCAAGTGGTGAATCTTATGATGCATGATTTGTTCCCAATGCTTGTTCATATGGGAAATGATATAGAAGAGGTCCAAAATGATATTTTTGATGTGAAGCATCATCATCGCGAAAATGTTAAGGAAATTTTGCGAATTAAAACTAATATTGTGAGTTTCAAGCGTTCAGTCCAGCCATATAAGGCGATTATGGAAAAATATGCTGAGGCAGGTAAGGGAACATATCTTGTAAAAGGTGTTAATTTGGGTTATATTCGTGAGCTTTCCATTGAGATTTGGCAGTTGCTTGCAAGTCAGGAAAGTACGATTAATGACTTGCATGAGACGCATGAGTCTCTGATTAATAATCGTACGAATGAAATCATGCGCACTTTGACTATTTTCTCGGTAATTGTGTTTCCATTGACTTTGCTGGCTGCAGTATTTGGCATGAACACTGTTAACACTCCAATTATTGGTGATCCGTATGACTTTTGGCAAATTGTTGGAATCATGCTGGCTGGTATTGTTGTCATGATATTTTTCTTCAGAAAAAAGCGTTGGTTGTAAATTTTGACAAAATTAAAAAAACATCGGTCGGTCTGATCGGTGCTTTTTTGTTTAGCAGTGTGATAGCGCTGCTCCTATGCTGAGAAAAATTGCAGAGAATGGGATTGCTAGCCAAATGACGAATAGTTTGGCGGCTGCATCTTTGGGTAGCTTGGGTAGTTGCACACGCTCTCCTTGGTTAAAAATTATGCTACAGTATTTTGCTGCATGTGTCAAGTGCAAAGAAAAAGACCGAGTATAGAAATTAATATCCGGTCTTTATTGGTGGGTAGTCGGGGCAGTGACTACCAGGAGATAGTTGTTGCGGCAAGTAAGCACTCACCAGATGTGATCGTTGCGCAGAATCCTTCCTCAGTGCACAGCGCTTCAGTTGTGCATCCGGCAGGTGCTTGCGTCATGTACGCGTCGCAAGCTTGTTTGATGTATTGCGCATCGTCTGTGCGCTTTGGGTCGCATTCGGCCTGAATGCTGGGAATGACCTTCATGTCAATTGCTTGTTCTGCTCCAGATGTTGTGGTCCAGGCTACTACCGGAACCACGAAGACAAATAGGACGATTGCCCCAACAGTTGCTTTTTTCACTTCCCCTCCTGAGGTGTAGTTTCACGCAGAGACCGCAAGAGTATACCATTGGGTATGCGACCTGTCAATAAATGGTTGTGGATGAATTTTTTTTGCTAAAATTAGTCAAGCAGGGTTGACAAAATCAGTAAAATGTGCTAGAATCAATCATTCGTAGTGCCAAAAGGTTTGGTACCGCGATGCCAATCCTAAGCTGTCTTATGGCAGAAAGGGCAAGCTAGTGCACGAGATTATTGCAGACTTCCTCCTTGGAGGAATCCTCATTTTTTCAGCCATCTGCGTGTTCTACCTTTCGTGGGTGGTTGAGCAGTTGATGATTGAGTACAGCAGGCTTGTGAAGATTTTTGACTGCATCTTCATGTTCTTCTGTTATGCTTCCGGGTGCTTTTTGTTCTACTGGAGCCTGGTGGGTTTGTTCATGTTTGGAGTGGACTCAACAGCCTGGTGCGTCTCATTCGCCTTCTGGTCGTCTTTCGGGATTTTCTTGTGCATCCCGTGGGAAAAAGGAGAGCGAGACTCAGCGCTCATGATCAGGTTCGTCAGTCCGTAACAAGGGGGTTGGGATGTTCTCGTTTATCATCGCAGTCCTACTTGGCGGAGGCTCAGTGCTGTTTACGTACTGCGGCTGGGTAGTTGAGCAGGATCTTCGTGTAGCAGAGCAGGCAGACATGGCAAAGCGCGTGACGTTGTATTGTGCCTGCGCTGTGTTGGTTTGTGCGGGTGTTGGCTTGTTCGCACTTGCCATTTTCCTGCACAGCGATCAGTTACAGCTCAGTACATACATGAGCTTCCTGGTTTCAGCAGGGCTCATGATCTGGGCGTGTAAGCCAATTTCAGCGCAGAAGCGATCAAGCTCAAGACTTGGGAAGCTGCTTCTGAAATAACACCGCACGTGTGAGCGGTCGCGATCACACAAAACGAAAACCGGCACTAGGTAACACTAGGTCGGTTTTTGCGTTGCTTAGGTTGAATTAATTATAAGTATTGGTGTACAATAATGGTGTAAATTTTAGATTAAAAAATATGTCTGGAGAACCAAAGCCTGACTCAGAAACAATGAGGACAATAAAGGAGAATTTAAATAAAGAAGGTTGGGAAGGGGATGAGGAAGGTGCTGCAGCAGTGTTTGTTGGAACAAAAGAAGAGGCAGAGCAGCATCGTAAACGCGTGGAAACAGAGGGGAAATCAGTTGACTTGCGTACGCATATTCATTTGAATTCATGGGTTGTGATACCTGAGGATTATGAATACTCTTCTGAAGAGGATAAGGCTGCAGTGGAAAGAATGAAACCAGGTGATATATATATGGAATTTGGAGGTTTGCATGCTAGAACTATACTGATATATTTTAGTAAGAACAGGGATATTAAAAGAGTAGAAATTGGACCGGAGTTTTTTGTTGATAAATGGGGAAGAGGTGAGGAGAGATTGGCTGAAGATGATTTAAAGTCTAGTCTGGGTGAGCTTGGGTTCAATATCAAAGGAGATGGTTTTGATCTTGCGACCACTGTTCACTCTGTTAAAAATGAAAGAAAGAAAAAAGCAGAACAAGAGAAAAAAGACGAATTTGAGTTTTAATTAAATCATTAGAACAAACATATGGGAGAATTAGGAAAAAAATTAGTAGATTTTAAAGAAAAATCTCAGAATGCAAAAGAGGAGGCCGAAGGCTTCACATCTGAAACAGAAGTATCTCCAGATTTGCATGAGGGGCAAAAACAGATAATGGAAAATTGGGCTAACATGTCAGGTCATCTTGAGTCTAAAGGTAAAAAAGGTTATCTCACTGTTGATTATGGAAGAGACGCTGAAGGTTATGCAGTGTATGAAGAAAAAGTGATAAAAGGGATGATAGATGGTCATGAAGTGGTGTGCTCTAGAAAAGAATACAGGGGTAAAGGTTCTACACCAATAATGTCAGTAGACAATATGAAATGTCCGACTGACGTTGCTAAACGTTTTTGGGATGAGTATGGTGTAAGTGCGTATTCGCTTGAAGATGAGAAGAAACATGTGGAGAAAATGAAGTCGGAAATGGAAAAGCAAAGTGAAGAAGAGCTAACAGCAGAGATAAATAAAACATTGTTTTAAAGGATTTAAAAAAGCCGGCCGCAGGCATGTCTTGTGGGCCGGCTTTTTTAATTTTCCTCTATTTCTTGTCCGTCTTCAGTATCTTTCACTTTCCAGCCTTTTTTTCGAATTTCTTCTCGGAGTGCGTCAGATTCTTCCCAGTTTTTTTTCAGCCGAGCATCCTCGCGCGCGTCTAAGAGTTTTTGAATATTTTTTGGCAAATCTTGTGTGGCTTTTTTTCGTGCAACTTTGGCAGCAAGATCCAGACCAAGAATGTCATCAAACAGAAGAATTGTTGCTACAATATCCGGATCAACTGGTCCGCGTTTTTTAAGTGCTTTCCATATAATACCAATCGCTTTTGGTGCGTTGAGATCATCGTTCAGCGCTTTTTCAATGTCATGATACAGCGCGTCATGGCGCATTGGTGTTGGTGTAACTGTTGCTAGGCGCGCGACCATCTTTTCAAGTGTTTTTTGTGCAGCATCAAGTGACTCCCAAGTGAAATTTAGTTGTTTACGATAATGAGTTTGCAAAAGAAGGTATCGATAGGCAAGCGGATCGTAATTTTTTTTGACAAGAGTGCCAAGTGTAATAAAGTTGCCCTTTGATTTTCCCATGCGCGCCTCATCTATAACCAGAAATTCACCATGACACCACCATTTTGCAAATGGTTTTCCAGCCGCAGCTTCAGATTGCGCGATTTCATTGCTGTGATGAACCGGAATGTGATCAATTCCTCCGCAGTGGATATCAATAGTATCGCCAAGTTCAGATTGCGCCATTGCACTACACTCAACATGCCATCCCGGAAATCCTTTGCCCCAAGGCGAGTCCCATTCCATTTGGCGCTTGCTATCTTTTGGTGAAAACTTCCACAGCGCAAAATCAGTTGGGTTGAGTTTTTCAGAATTTTTTTCAACTCGCGCGCCTTCTTGTAAACCTTTCAAATTAGCTTCGCCCATGAGCTTTCCGTATTTTTTGAATTTGCTAGTATCAAAATAAACACCATCAGAAGTGCTATATGTAAATCCTTTTTCTTCCAAAGTATTCACCAGCGCGATCTGCTGCTCAATATAATCAGTAGCCAGTGTGTATTTTGTTGGAGTCAAAATTCCCAAAGCTGCAAAATCTTTTTGAAATTGTTTTGTATAAAACTGAGACAACTCCCAAACATCTTTTCCTTCTTTTTTCGCGGCCTTTTCCAATTTATCTTCACCACTATCCGCATCATCAGTTAAGTGTCCAACATCAGTTATGTTCATCACATGGTTAACAGTCAATCCGTTGTGTTGCAACACACGCCTTAGCACATCTTCAAAAACATAAGTGCGCAAATTACCAATGTGCAAATAGTTGTACACAGTTGGGCCGCATGTATACAAAGAAACCGAGTCGCCATTAAGAGGCTTGAACTCTGCTTTCTTTCTCGTCAAGGAATTGTATAGTTTCAAATCCATGCTTCTATGGTATACTATCTTCATCTATGAGTCTATTTTCTAAAAAAAGCACAAACGTCCTTGGCGTTGATATCGGTGCTGGAGGTGTGAAAATGGTAGGTCTTGCAAAAAGCGGCAAACGTCCGCGATTATTTACGTACGGCATGGCAGATGCGCGATCGCCAATCGTGCATATGCAATCAGAAAAGCCTGAAGAGGAAAAGAAAGCGATTGAGATGCAGGCAAGTCGTTTGCGTCGTGTGTATGAAGCGAGCAAATCCAAAGCCACTCTTGCTTCAGCAAGTATACCTGTGTCTCATGTTTTTTCAGTTATGGTTCGTGTTGAGGTTGGTGATAAGAAGATAATGCAAGAAGCAGCTGAAGCGCAAGCAAAGAAGTTACTTCCGTATCCAGCTGAAGAAATGGTACTAGACACGCGCATAATGGAGGAGCGCATCAAAGATATGGGTGAGAAGAAGAAGGCAAAGACGCGTGAAGTGCTTGTTATTGCAACTCTTCGCAAGATTGTTGAAAGGTATAGTAAGATTTTCCACCAGGCTGGGATAACACTTGACTCATTAGAAACTGAGGCATTTGCCTTAGTGCGATCTCTTGTGGGCAATGATCCTGCCACAACCATGATTGTGGATATTGGAACTGAGCGTACGAATTTCTTTATGGTTGAGCGTGGTATTCCGCGAACACAGCGAAGTATTGAATTAGGTGGTGCATCATTTACAAAATACATTCAGGATATTTTGCAGATTGAAGAGGGTCAGGCTGAGCAAATTAAGAAGGATTTGAGTAGAAGTGAGAATAAAGAAGCGCAGCAAATTGTGCGTGATATTCTTGAGCGTAGTTTGCAGCCTATTGTGAAGGAGATTGAATATGGAGTGATGTTGTTTTCTGAGCAAACGCATCGCAAGAATTCTCGTCCAGAAAAAATAATCCTCACCGGTGGTTCATCCGGAATTCCACAGCTAGGGAACATGCTCGAGGATTATTTCAAAATAAAAGCATATATTGGTGATCCATGGGCACGTGTCCTTTCACCAGCTGAAATCAAGCCTGTATTGCACAGTATTGGACCGCGTATGAGCGTGGCTCTAGGCCTGGCTTTGCGTCTTGCCCTGTGATACACTACAGGTAAATATGCCTAAAACAAAGGAAAAAACTGAAATATTGTTTGTAGAGCCAGACGCATTTCTTGCCGAACTGCTCAAGATCAAACTAGAGCTGGATGGATTAGGTGTGACTGTTGTTCCAACAGTAAAACGAATGCAAGAGAAGCTCAAGAAAAAGGATTTTGCTCTAATAATGATTGAAATGAGTGTGGGAGCAGAAGAGGCACTCCAACAAATCAAGAGCAGCACAAAGACAAAGCACATTCCAGTTATTGTTTCTGCGCCATATGCCACTCGCGAGGATGTATCAAGAGCAAGTGCTGCAGGAGCCAAGGAATTTGTTATTACAACACAATGCACACCAACAGAATTAACTCAGAGAATAAAGTTATGCGTAAAGGATTCACATTAATAGAATTACTTGTCGTGATCGCCATTATTGGAATTTTTTCTACTTTGGCTGTTGTGGCGTTGGGACAAGCACAGGAAAGCGCTCGTGATAAGGTGCGAATTGCAGATATTACAGTCGTGCATGCGAATTTAGAATTATATTTTGCCACACAAAAGGAATATCCACATGCTGATGAGCCAATTGAGATCGGTGCAGGCGATTATAGATTGATCTGTGATGATGGGGAGGATGGTTTTGCTGGAGGAGTGGATGAGTGTCTTGATGAGTTGCAAAGTGTGATCCCGCGCGCGCCAAGCGGAACAGGATCATATGTATATGAATCAAAAGAGCCGTACACAACTTATACGGTTGGGGCAAATCTTGAAGGAGAAGTAGGAGGATTGACCGGATCAGTGCGCATTGGTCCGTCAGG
>CAZKMQ010000006.1:0-14867 GCA_964554065.1 uncultured Gammaproteobacteria bacterium
CATATTCTGGAATCTAGACATCATCAACACAAGTACATTATACGAACACATTACTGGCCGAGTACCATTGTCTGCACTTTCTGAATCATGGTTTCTAGAAAACTTACGCTCAGGTCATGTACGACTATACGATGTCTTTCGTTCAGTATTTGATTTAATTTTTGCAATTATCATACTGGTAATCACAGCTGTGCTCACACCAATTATAGCTATTCTTATAAAAACCACATCTCCAGGACCTATCTTTTTCACACAAAAACGTCTTGGAAAGAACGGCAAAGAATTCCTAGTATATAAATTTCGAACTATGCATGCGCTCAATCCAGATGGCAGCGCTGAACTTGATGGTGCACAGTTTGCAACCAAAAAAGACTCTCGTGTTACTAAAGTTGGTAGTCTAATGCGCAAGCTGCGCATTGATGAGTTTCCACAGGCATACAATATTCTCAAGCGTGAAATGAACTTAATTGGACCGCGCCCTGAACGTCCAGACTTTGTTGAAAAGCTAGAGCAAGACATGCCGTTTTTCACTGTTCGCCATATTGTACGTCCTGGACTTACTGGCTGGGCACAAATTAACTACCCATACGCTCAATCACTTGAAGAACTGTTAATTAAGCTGCAGTACGATTTGTATTACATAAAAAATCGCTCCGTCATGATTGACGTCGCGATTTTTCTAAAAACTATTAATATTGTTTTGCGAAGAAAGGGTCTGTAATTACTCCACTGTTGATGTTGAAGTAATATCTACAATTCCTTCACCAATGCTTTCTAAATACACAAGCAGGCGCTCATATTCCTTTCGAGCTTCAGTGTTATCTGGTTCAAACGCATAAATCCGCGCCCAATCAACAAGTGCGTTTTTTTGTTGATCAATTTCTTCATAATACACAGCGCGACTCTTTAATATATCTACAGCACCGAAAACAAGACGACTAAGTGCGTCCTCGTATATTGGCAAAATATCTTCTGGCGGCCTATCTAGATGAAACCTATAAACGTCTGCTAACTTAATATAATGTGATGCCTTTCCTGGCTCAAGTATCATTGCCTTCTCATACGCATCAGCAGCTTCATCATAACGCTCGAGCACCTTATAAATACCTCCGACATTCTGCCATAGCCCTGCATTGTCTTCTCCAAACTTATCAAAAACATCATTATACAACCTCAATGCGCGCTCAATCGGATAATCAAGTTGATTAGCCTCACCAATACGCCTCCAGTATCGAGCTGCTTCGGTATATGGAACTGGCTTGTCTGATCCGGAAATCTGATCTTCCCAACCAAGAGCCTGTCGTATATCTTCATTAATTGCATCTTGCTTTGAACTCTCAAGTGCGGCTACTTTCTTTTCAAACTGTTCGTACTGGTATCCATCTGATTTCATATACCAGAACCCAGCAGCACCAAACACAACAAGCATCAAAAGAGCAATCTTCTTAGTTTTTCCTCCATGATTATGTGCCTGATTATTCAACTCCATAGTATTCTTTTACACGTTTAATTCCTTCTTCAACATTAACTTCTGGTGTCCAATCAAGTAATTCTTTAGCTTTAGTATTATTCGCACAAGCATCGCGCGGTTCAAGACGCGCGTCAATGTGCTTGCTTGGTCCACCAAAGATCTCTGCAATATTATTAATACTTCGATTATCACCATTACCAATGTTAATAGTCTCACCATGACCAACTTTTGATGATGTCATAGCCTTCCAATTTGCTTGCACCACATCGTCGATGTACGTAAAATCTCGAGTCTGCTCACCATCACCAGTAATAGTCATTGGCTCTCCTGCATTTTTCTGACGAACAAATACTTGCATTACAGCAACATATGCACCTTTTTCAGCCATACGCGGTCCATACACATTGAAATACCGTATGGTAACGGTTTCCATATCATACACAAGAGAAAACACGCGCGTATAATGCTCACCAACATATTTCTGCACTCCATATGGACTCATTGGCCCGGCTTTCATCTCTTCATTGAGCGGCATAGCAAGCCCATCACCATATGCACTGCATGACGCACTATATACCACGCGCTTAACCTTTGCATCACGTGCTGCAACTAACACATTAAGCGTTGCATTCACATTGTGCTCATGTGTTTCAATTGGATTCTCTATTGATGTACTCACGCGTGGAAGAGCTGCACAATGAAAAACACCTTCAACACCCTCAAATAACGGTTTTATTTTGTCCAAGTCGCGCAAGTCAACATTATGAAACTCCGCATCCTTTGGAATATTCTCTTCCTTTCCTGTAAGGAGGTTATCCAGTACTTTCACAGCATGACCTTCTTTTAACAAAAACTCACTAATATGTGATCCTATAAATCCAGCACCGCCGGTAACTATATATGTAGCCATAAATCTATTCTTTAGTAACAATTCTACTGTACTAAATTATGCGCTTTTCATCAATGGCGAACCCACTGCGATAATCGTAAACCCAGCTTCTTGCAAATCATTATATGCATGCTGCAACATTCGCCTACCATCAGCAATACAATAAGGAGCCGCAGCCTTTTCAGTAAAAACAGGAGCCAGTGTTCTAAATCGCGGCCAATCAGCTGTAATAATTGCAGCACTTGTCCCTTCAATTGCCTGATGCTCTGATGAAGCTGCAACAATACTCACACCTTCTGGTGCCTCAAGCTCAGCTACGCTAGCCTCAGGGTCATACGCGCGAATTTCCTTTACTCCTTGCTTTGCAAGCCATTCAATTACCATTGGCCCGGCAGAATTTCGCATGTCATTGGTATCGCGCTTAAATGCAAGGCCAAGAACTGCAACTGTAGCACCCTTAAGCTCACAACCGCCTTCGTCAATAATGCGCTGCAAGAATCCATCGAGCTGATTATGATTAGCACGCACAAGAGAATCTAGTAACTCGGTATCCTTATTCTTTCCTTGCAATTGATGTGCAAGCGATTTCACATCTTTTTCAAGACAGCTTCCTCCAGCGTATAAACTGTCGTAAAACCCCCACTGACCAAATCGCTCATCACTGCTCACAACTTTTTTTACATTTTCAAAATTCAAATTCGCAAACGATTCTGTTGCTCGACCAATCACACCATAGCAACTCATGAGCCTATTAAACAATAAATAATTTGCAAAGAGCTTTCCTGCTGCAGCTTCATGCGGGTTCACTTCAAAGTATGGTGTAGTTCCAGTACCAACAAACCGCTCATATATCTTTCGCATTACTCCATAATCCTTTTCATTCCACGCACCAACTACGATACGAGATGGACGCGTGTTTCCTTCAATAGCCTTCCCCTCAACAAGAAACTCTGGATTACTCACCACACCAAAATTCTTAACTTGAGCTTTTTCCAAAATCTCCTTAGCATAACTTGCTGCCTCAATCGGAACCGTAGACTTATTTACAACAACAACATATTTACTCTGGTCGCCGCCGTTACGTTTTGCCAAAGCTTCAGACAACTGCCGCATTGCCGCATCATAATATTGCATATCTGTTGAACCATCTTCTCGCTGTGGCGTTGGAACACATACAAAAATTGCATCAACCGTCTCAAGCGCCTCAGCTACACTGCCATACTCTGCACTGAAGATAATGTGATCGCGATTCTGCGTTAACATCTCTGCTAACCCTTCCTCATACAAGCATGACTCAATAGTTGGATGATCATTTGAGCTTAACTTATCAACGCGCTCTTGATTAATATCAAATACCAAAACACTATGACCAGATTTGGCCATAACTGCTGCTGTTGTTGCGCCAACAAACCCTGCGCCAATAAAAATAAGTTTCATAATCTATTCTAAAAGTACGGCCTCAGTGTAGCGCATTTAAGGCAGAAGATCAAGTTGGTTGCACTATACCCAAAAGCTCCTTCCATAGTGCAATCGCTTGTTTCAAGTCATCCTTTCGCTCGCAAACTAACGCACTTCTAGATAATACTTGTGCTCTTAAAAGAGCGGAATGAAATGCATTTCGATGCACATCGCTCATATACGCATCTACAATATTTTTAGGATTTGCTGGATCAACCAAACACGCATGTTCACTACATACCCCAGCAGTTGAAAAAAACATGTGTAGTGCTTGTGGCAAATTATGTATTGTTTGATCCTTCAGAACACGAAGTGCTAGTAATTCTAAGTGAAACGATTTAATGTAAACTGATTTATTTTTGCGCCAGGCCTTAAGTATTTTCAAAAGCGGCACAACAAGCCCTTTGTACTGATTATCAACTTCAGCTAACAACGCATTATGCACATTAGGATTAGAATAAGTCCAATTTCGCGGCTTGTTTGTATACACTTGAGGTATACGATATAGAAGCCCATGCTTGAAAGCCGGGACTACATCAATACTAAAACCACTAGTAAAATGAACTCCAACACTATGCGCTTTGAACTCGTACGTAATATTGGAGTTTTGTTTTTTAAAAACCTGAATAACGTGATTCAATAGAGCGTCACTATGCATAGCTCCGTATACAGTCGTATCAAGCACAACAAAACAATCCAAATCCTTTAGTGGACGAATATAAGTCTTCTTTACCCAAGACCCTGTTAGAAAGCTAACACTCTTATCAAGATGCAACTGTGCACATAACTTTTCAACAGCGATCTTGTGCTGCTTTATTGTCTCGTATTCCGCCTGGCGCAAACTTAGCGTATTCCTTATAAATTGTGAAAGGTAGGCATGTACTACCATAAAAAATTGATACGTTATAGCACCTTATCTGCAAATTAAATACTTGTCAAGCGAACAAAATCATGGTAGGCTTTTGATAACGAGAGGTACATTATGGCGATTCTTGGCTGTTTTTGGGGCCACTACTGGACCCCAATGCACATTGTTTCGAAGATGAAGAGGAGGAGGACATGAGAATCATCACTGGTGGCGGTGGGCACATCACACAGACGCTCTAGCGTCACAGCCCGGCCGCCCTCACGCCGCCGAACCAAAAAGACCGACTGAGATTTTACTCAGCCGGCCTTTTCTTTATTTAACAAAATATTACAAAGCCCAGTACTCAATACCCTGATCTGTAAATTGCGCTGGATCATATGCATTACGCACATCCATGAACAACTTGGTGCTTTCGCCAAACAACGACTGAATCCATTTTGTTCCCCACTCAATAAATTCATCATGCGCAGTTGCAAAGATAACCACATTGCTATCTGCACACTGTTCTTTTGTAGAAAGTGAAATACCATATTCATGTTCAAGTTCGCTGCTATCTGCATGCGGATCTATAACATTTACTTGTACGCCCATGTGTTTAAGAATTTGACACAACTCTGCAGCCTTAGAATTTCGCACGTCTGGGATGTTTTCTTTAAAAGTAATTCCAAGCATAGTAACTTTGAGCTGCTCAGCCTGTACTTGATCGTGCACATTCATGTGTGTTACTAACTCCTCAGCAATAAAACGCGGCATCCAATCATTAATTTCACGCCCTGCAAGAATCACACGCGGATCATAACCTAACTGCTTTGCACGGTACGTTAAGTAGAAAGGATCAACACCAATACAATGACCACCAACCAACCCCGGAGAAAATTTCAGAAAATTCCATTTAGTTCCTGCTGCATCAAGCACATCTTTGGTTGAAATACCCATACGATGAAATATGAGCGACAACTCATTAGTAAATGCAATATTTAAATCGCGTTGCGCATTCTCAATAACCTTAGCAGCTTCAGCAACCTTGATTGATGGCGCCTTGTGAATACCAGCAGTACAAATAGTGCTATACACTTTTGCCGCGGTATCGAGTGTCTCTTGGTTTGACCCTGAAACTACCTTAATAATTTTGTCGATGGTATGTTCTTTATCACCTGGGTTCACGCGCTCAGGAGAATAACCCACACAGAAATCATCCAAGTGCTTCATATTGGAGCTGCGCTCAATTGCCGGAATACAAATCTCCTCAGTTGCTCCAGGAAATACTGTTGATTCGAACATTACTATTGAACCTTTTGACAAAAACTCTCCAACCATCTCACTAGCCTTTTCAAGCAATCGTAAATCAGGCTTTTTCTGCTCATCAACTGGAGTTGGAATAGCTAAGACAAAGAATTTTGCTTGTCGCAATTGTTCCTTATCATCTGTAAACTCCATAGTTGATTTGGCAAGTGCCTCATCACTAACTTCTCCGGTTACGTCCTTTCCTTGCTTGAGCCTAGCAATTTTTTCTTCATTTACATCAAACCCGATTACGTCGAATTTTTCAGCCAAAAGAACAGCTAACGGCAATCCAACATAGCCCAGTCCAACAACGCAGAGTTTTTCTTTTCTTGATTGTAGGTCTTCAAAAGTGATCATAGTACAGCAATAGAGTACTATTTCTAGCATTATTTGGCAAGGTTGACAAAATTGTCACAATAGAGTACTATTTAATTTCGAGAATACTTGTTCCTTAGAATAATAATTACGTTCTCGAATTGGCTTTGAATAAGATGCACCACTAATAAAGCATCGGTTCAAAGTCAAAACCAGTCACTTGGTGTTGATAAAGTAGTGCCGCATTTGCCTGAGGAGGTAGATTTTGAGTTCATTTCCAATTCTCATGTTTCATCGCATTGGCGATGATAGGTACATGGTGCCCGCAGGATTGCGGCCATCTGGCGAACAGAAGAGCATCGAGCGCTTTCGGCGCGTGCTAAGCAAGATTCGTGATGAGCACACAGTAGTTCCATTGCACTTTGCCGCACGCGCGATCAAAGGCGATTTCGATCTACCAAGCAACACAGCTGTGCTCACGTTCGACGACGGTACACGCGACCACGTCGAGGTGGTATTGCCAATTCTGCAAGAGTTCGGCTTCACAGCTACGTTCTTCGTCATGACTGGAGTGCTTGCGGATAATCCGCACTGTGCTATTCCAGACACCTTCAAGATGCAGCTGCTCACTGGAGATCCAAAGTGGGTGGAAGAAGAAGGTGTTGGTTTGTTCCTGCGCACCATGACCGAGCTTGATCAATCGTTCGTGGACTGGTGGCAAAAAGGTGTGGAGGTTCCTGATGAGCGATTCATTGGCGAACCATCGCAAACCATCCGCAAACTCAAGTGGATGATCAACTATCACATGGATGCCACGCTTCGCTCCATGCTGATGAACACTATGTTCACCATACGCTTCCCTGGTGAGAGCGAGAAGGACATAGCTTGCAAGATGTTCTTGCAAGGCTCTGACATCGCCCGACTGCATGCAGCGGACATGGACATCGGATTCCACACCATCAGCCACCGCACCCTGACCAAGATCAAAGGAAATGGTGAGGTGTACGCTGAGATCGTTGGTGGACGCACCATTCTCACCCAATACATGGGTGGCAAACAGCCGGACATCTTCGCCTACCCAGGTGGTGGCCCAAGTACGTTCGATGCAACACACACTGAAACAGTTCAAGCGCACTATGACTGTGCAGTCTCAACCGGCAACCAGAAAACCTGGTGCACAACTGAAGACTCGGCGTGGGAGATGCCACGCGTGCACGAAGCGAACTTTCTTGTGGAGTAGGAAATATCAGAAGGGACTTCTAAGGAAGCTGTCTATTCCAACTCCCCAGCCGGTGATTGCGTCACGCAATTGCCGGCTGTTTTAATTAATAGTACACTTAACACATTATGAAAGAACGTGTAAAACAAATGCTACTCTGGTCTGAGCGCTATACCAAAACCGACATGCTTTATTTAGCAAAGGGTGGTTTTTGGTTAACACTTGGCAAGACCATCGCTACACTTAGCGCGTTCTTGCTGTCTATAGCTTTTGCAAACTGGTTACCAAAAGAAGTTTACGGAACCTACCAATATGTACTTTCATTGGTGGGGTTTTTTACTGTCGCAACACTCATAAATGTTAACGCCTCACTTATGCGATCTGTTGCAAAAGGGTTTGAAGGCAACTTTCTTCCAGCAATGTACACGCGCATGCGATGGGGTGTTCTTGGTGGCATTGGATCACTTGTCACTGCTGCTTATTATTACGTAAACGGCAATCGCGTACTTGCAATCAGCTTTGGCATTGCTGCAGTATTTATTCCCATCATGGAACCAATGGGTATATTCGGTGACTTTCTTAAAGGAAAAAAATTATTCAAACTCTCCAGCAAATTCCAAATGGCCGCACGCTTAATCTCACTACTTGCCATGGGAACGGTCCTGTACTTCACAAACAACATATTCTATGTACTACTTGGATATTTTGTGCCGCGCATGCTTATTAGATTTTTCTCCCACATTTACGTACTTGTAAAAGTTGATCGAAACAGAAAAAAAGACAAGGACCTTATCACATATGGCAAGCACTTAAGCGCCATGTCTATATTACAAACCTTGGCTGAGCAATTAGACAAAATACTTATCTTTCATTTTCTCGGTGCATCTGAACTGGCTGTGTATTATTTTGCCACCGCACCTGCTGGACAAATCAAAAGTCTTTTCTCATCTATTAAAACTTTGGCATTCCCGAAATTTTCACATGGTGCAATCGCGGATATCAAGCGCACACTTCCAGAAAAGATCATACGCATGCAATTTGGCCTAGTACTCCCGATAATCTTAATATATGTATTTTTTGCTCCACTGGTCTTTTCTGCATTTTTCCCACAATACATGGAGGCCGTATACTTTTCACAAATTTTTATCCTAACATTACTATTCTTTCCTAAGGGGATTATTAGCTCAGCACTAGTTGCGCAGAAAAAAACAAGAGCATTGTATATGCTCAAAACAATCACACCAATTATTCGAACTGTAATCCTTTTTGTCGCTGTTATATACTTTGGACTTCCAGGAATGATTGCCGGTGGTGTTATATCTGCGGCAATAATCTATGTTCTGTATTACTACTTTTTCAAACGAATGTAATTACAGATCTTCCTTACTAATAAGATGACGTTGAGGATAGCGCCACAAACCTAAATACAATGTCACAATAAATGCCAGCGTGATATGCGCAAGATATGCATATGAGGCAACATCAGTGTTATAGAAAAGAATTACACCTAGAATAAAATAGAAACCAATCGTCAAACTATAAATCATGCTCACAAGATAGAACAGCACACGGCCGACAATGTTCTTTGGTAATTGAAATGACGTGCGGTGATCAGGAACTGGATGCAATGTGCGTTCAGATTTTTTTATTTTGTGTGCTACTGATAAGCGAAGCAGATCAAATGATCGAAAGTACATTGTCGCAATCGCAAGTAGAAGCGTTATTGCTAGTAATACAATGTTCTGCGTATAGCTATAGAAAGTAAATCCAATCACGCTATAGAATATAAATGGATAAAAGAAATGGTACGACTTATCATAATACATACCTTGTGGTGAAAATCGCTTAGTAGTACGTGCCACTTCCCCGTCAACGCGATCAAGTGTTGCGGTTACATACAGAAGTACTAACTGAACAAGAAACAGAGTTGGATGATCTAAATCAGAAAAGTTCAGAGCAAAAATCACAAGAAGTAACAACATACTGAACCCGGTTACATGATTTGGCTTAATCCATGGAAATATTTTCACAAGAGCCCATGTTACACCAACAGAAAGATTGCGCTCCCAACGGTAGAGCCGGTCACCTTGCATGCGCTTTGCCTTTGGTGCATGCGCCTGGTTTTTAAAATCAGTAAAATTCATATGTAATTCTTTGCATCAGGACCGAGATTGCAAAGCAAGTCTACAATCGCCAGCCCCTTAATAAACTCTCCATCAAACTGCTGCTCATATACCTGTGGTTCAAAATTTTGGAGATCTACTTTGATATTCGCAGCCTCAAACTTCTCCATCTCTAAATATTTTGGACCAGATACCCCAGATAAGTACTTGGTTGCTCCAAGCTTCTGACAAATTGCCAAAAGCCAATCAGTAGCTTTGAGTTCATGATCAATTTCCATTTCGCTTTCAAGAACTAGCTTTGTAGTAATACCTAGCTGCTCACATGCCCAACGAATAAGTAGCATATTAAACTCCGCAAGTGTCTTCGCTTCTTTCACTTTAACTGTATACAAGTCTTCCAAAAAATCCTTATACAACTTCCAGAACTGTGTCCGTGAATAATTCATCTCTAATGTCCGAAAATGCTTTTTTGCCCATGATATATCTTCCGGCAATAATACTTGGTTCATTGGTTTGAATTGCTCTTTGCGCGGTACAGGAATAGTTAGATATGCCCAACCTTGTGGCGTGCGCACACGATTGCGATTATGAAATCCATTACGTGAGTAGCTTGCACCATCAAGAAATACAAACACATCTGAAACTTTAATTTTATTAAAAAAACCCACCCAAGGCAAGTAGTCCGGTTGATGGATTGAAACAAGCATACCCATTAATTAACTAGGCGAATAACTTCAAATGCTTCTGCAAGCGGCGCATTCACCTCAACACCACGCGTAAATGCCCACGCACGAATGTACTCCTCAGTTAAGTATGCACGATGTGTGTCTGTCTGGCTAGTGTATGTTTGAATTGCTTTCACTTTCTTTGCAAGATTCTCTTCAGAAATCACACTATAGGCATTCACCTTCTTATCAATGCGATTCCAATCAAAAGCATACGCAATAATGCTACAATCCTTAAAAGCACGGAAGCTTTCCTGAGCAACTGTCGCATGATCCTGATGCATATCATTAAATGCTCCAGTAATTACAAAGTCCGGATTAAGCTTGCGCTTGTATTCCCAAATCTTATCCAAAATAGCTTGACGTTGTGATGGGAATGTTCTGTTTTCAAAATGTTCAATATAAATTCGATCAGACGGAATACCTAATGTATTTCCTGCTTCCATTGCCTCAGTTACTATCTGCTCGCGACTGTACTGTTGTGCTGCACCTTTGTTATTCACTGAAAGCACCAGACTATGTACTTCTTTACCTGCCTGAGTCAACTTATCAATAGTTGCACCACAACCTAACTCCATGTCGTCGGCATGAGCGCTAATTACTAAGATTTTTTGGGCTTTTTCAAACATATATTCTGATGCATTACTATACTATACCAGACCTAATATGTCAACTATTCGACGCGCCACTATTGGCATATCAAATTCATCCTTAACTCGCTCATATCCTGCTGCTCCAATTTGCTTTCGCAGTTTCTCATCTTCAATAAGCTGCTTTAGATGAGCTGCAATTGCGGCAGCATCTTGCTTTGGTACAAGATAACCAGTTTGCGCATGCTCAATCATTTCTGGTGAACTACCAACACGCGTTGAAATAACTGGCACACCATGACTCATTGCTTCTAAAATAACATTGGGTGATCCTTCTGAAATAGAAGTGAACACAAAGATGTCAGCATTTGCATACTGCTTTTCAACTGCACTTGTACCAAGCTGACCAGTAAATGTTGTTTGCTTATCTACACCGAATTTCTTAGCAAAATTCTTGTATATAGGAATCCGACTTCCGCCACCAACTAACACTAGTTCCACATCATCTCGCTTAAGTATTCCCACCGCTTCAATAAGATATTCATATGCTTTTTCAACCCAGTTCATTGATCCAATAGTTAGTATACGAATCTTCTGCGCTGAGTCTTTTGATGTAAGTTGCTTAGGCACCTTAACTCCATTACTCAATACAGAGAACTTCTTCGCATAAATTCCTTGCCATGATCGAGCTAGTATCTTCATTTCTTCTGACACAAGAACAATCTTTTCCACCATCCAATTCATGAAAAAATCAAACACCTTATACTTGAGCGGCTTAAATGTTGGCTTACCATTTTTATTAACTACACTTGTCCCTGACTCACGAATTACAATCTTCACTGATGGAACAAAAATCTTGGTTAATCTCGCAACAATATTAGAAATCTCAAGCGTGCTATATATCACTTGTATATTATTCTTCTTTACAAACCGCCTGATGCGCATATACAATCTAGGATCAAAAAAATATGTGTACTGGAACACGACCTGATTCTCTTTTGGCAACTTCACCTCAGATGCATAGCTCTCTGGCTTATCGTTCCACAAGGTACCCAAAAATACGCCATTGTGAATTTCATGCAAATAGTTAATTTGCAACATCCACTGACGTTCCGCACCCCCTCGATTAAGATTGTTAATCAAGAACAGGACGTTTTTCATTTTGACTTTTTACAAATATACATTGGCCATCGCTCAAGAAATCCCACGGCTAATCGTGAAGACTTATTCGATTGATCGTGATTTGCCAAAATATCAATTACAGAAAATCCAGCATCGTGTATAAACCGCTCTTCATTCCAAATATTATTAAACGCATATGTTAGATCACCATTTTCATGATTCTCTGTGCGATGATGATATCCGAACCGTAACTTCAACAAATTCTTCATGAAATCCTTGCGTGTCCGCTTAGTCTTTGGAAGTGCAGTACTATTATGATGTGTGTACATGAACATGCCATCATCCTTAAGTACACGTCGCGCCTCACGAAGCACATCTTCGCGGCGACTTCGCGGGTGCGTACAATCAATTCCCTGATTAGGAAACAAAACAACATCAAACGTCTTATCTTGGAACTCAAGTTCTGCCGCATTCATGTAACGCAAGTCAAGATCTGGATGAACTTGCATCCCGCGATCAAGAAATGCTTGTACCATATCAACTCCAACTACATCAGCTCCGCGATCTTTTATAAATCGTGTTGTACGCCCAACACCACAACCCAAATCAAGAACACGCATACCAGGCTCTATATGATTTTCAAAAAAATACTCTTCATACGGCCGCAGATAATCCGTGTCATAAACATCAACGGCTTTTTTATCTGAATAGGTTGTTTTATTTTGTAGCTCGAAGTCCATATTTGGAATCAAATGCTTTTAAGTGCTTGAGTATATATGATTGTTGCGTTTTTGTCAATGTGGGATAAATAGGAATTGAGACAGTAGTATCGAGCAATTCCTTTGTTGTTTTAAGCTGTGACTTGTTTGGTGCAATCTGATACAGCTCGTTAGTAACCCCAAACCCAGCGACAATACCATGTTTTTTCAAATATGAGCGAAGTTGTTTGGCAAATGGAGTGCGAATAGCATAACGATAAAAAATATGATCCTTATGCTTATAAGTTTTCGGTAATTCGTAATGTGTTCCAGCAAGTTTTTTTGTAAAGGTTTTTGCAATTAACTTTCGTGCACGAATAAATGATTTAAGTTGCTCAATTTGTGCCAGCCCAATAGCGGCCTGCACATCAGACATTTTATTTTTGTCAAAACTTTCCGCGTATTTTTTTGATGAAGTTACAATTGCACCACCGGTTCCAGTAGTTATCATCTTTGTTGCATAGAAAGAAAACACAGAAATATCACCAAATGATCCTGCTGACTTTCCTGCATATGAACTTCCAATACTCATTGCGCAATCCTCAATAATTGGCACACCTAATTTCTTCAATGCATTAATTTCTACCATTTGCCCGAACATGTGCGGCGCAATAATCGCTTTCGTATTTTTGTTAATCATCGCAGCAGCTGCAACAACAGAAATATTTCCATCCGCCATTTCCACATCTACTATTACAGGACTAGCCCCGACTGAATTGACCGCCTTTATAAGAGCTGTGCACACATAAGCTGGAATAATAACTTCATCTCCTTTTCCGATGTTCATCGCGCGCAATGCCGCGCGCAATGCCGCTGTTCCTGACGTCATTAATGCTCCGTATTTTTTTTGACTTAACCCTGCAACTACTTTTGAAAAAGTACTATTATAATCACCAACACCAACAAATCCACTCCTCATAACACGATCAACTGAATCGCGTTCGCACTTACCAATAGTTGGTTTGGAATGATTAATGATCATGGTGTTGTTCGTTTTTTAAAACCACAAGCAAAGACTGACCAAAGAAACTTCGTACCAGCGGATCAACAACATCAGACATTGGCAGAATGTACGGATAAATCGCATGTGTTTTATTCTCTGGAAGTGATTCAACCAGCTCCTCAACTTCATCACGCCGCCAATAGTTAGCGACTTCAGGTACTAGCTGATCAAACACGGTTAAATGAATATGATTAAAGTTTGTCCTACTCATTAGCTGCATGTACTTATTGCGGTGCGGAAAAATTTTGAGAAATAGATAGAGCGGAACAGAAAAAAAGTAACAAAGTATATGCAGTAATTTTACCGGAAGCTTAGAAGTGATCTTGCGAATCGGATTAATATAACGCACCACCCACTCATTGTTATCATATCCATACACCCAGATAACTAATTTACCACCTGGCTTTGTGGCCGCAAACAAATTCGCAAGTGCCTTCTTCGGATCTGCCAAATGGTGAATCACTCCAACTGAAAAAACCAAATCGAAAACATCGCGATATGTAATATCGTAAATACTTTCATACCGCGCCGCCGCATTAGGAACATCTTTCAGTGTGCGACGAGCTGCATTAACTGACTGCATATCATAATCAAACCCGACTGCATTACGCGCTCCCCACTTAGCAGCGTAAAATGTGTTACGACCCATGCCACACCCAGCATCAAGAACATTTTTATCAACAAATACATCCTTATCAAATGGCCCTAACCAATTCAAAAATTGCTCCTCATAAAAAGGGAGTAAATAATCGTACTTATCCCATTCATATCCAAATCGATCATGTGAAGCCATAGCTACAAAGCAATCAGTGTGTAATCATCATTTTCATAAATCGTGTCATATACTGTATCAGATTTACTCAATAAATCAAGCCATTCCAGGTGTGGCACAAGCATGTGTGTAGAGCTTATTGTTTTTGCATAATCAGCAACCTCATCAAAGGTTTGCGCATTATAAACTACTGCTTCGTAAGCTTTATAGCTCTCCAACCAACGTTTGCTATTCTCATGCCCGGTTGAATAGAAAACTGAACCCTCCTTA
>CAZKMQ010000006.1:14888-24315 GCA_964554065.1 uncultured Gammaproteobacteria bacterium
TGGAAATCATTAAAAGTAAAAATCATTGCATCCTCAGTCAATTGTTCACGAGCGAACTTAGCAACTTCTCTTAGATTCTGAAAATCAGGAAGCTTAGTAGCATCATACACTGGCGCAAGATTATACTGCTCACGAACTTCAATTGGCACAATTGCACGCACCACCTTGCGCACAAGTGGAGCTGAAATAGAAAGCGGATATACAATAAGAAGTATTCCTAAGCTTATTGAGACACTTCTGTAGCGCACGTTGCGATATAACCAACCAACCAATAACACAGCTTGCGCTAACCACAAGAACCCAAGCACACGCGCCAAACGTAAATGCTCAATAAAAAATCTCGGACGATGCAGACTGTCCATATAATAATTCACAGCATCGACCGCAAATATAAATCCGATAAACAATGCCGAGAAAATAACAGTGAACTGTGCAAATTGTTTTTCATCATCAGTTGTTTTATTTCTAAACCGCCAAAAAAGATATAATGACAATACGAACAGAACAAACAAAGGAATTGTATCCCAAATGGCACGCTTTGTGTATTCAAAATCTACATCCCACAATGCTGTTTCTGAAACCCGATAATCAATTGCATCAGCAACCACAGCAAGTTGCTCTGAGGTAAGGTTTTCTCCAACATCAGTTTGTCCAGAATCTGGATTTACAAAATGCCCATACCAAAACACCGAAGAACCTATGGCATACACAAGCGCAAACATACCAACTGCCTTAAGCGCTGTTTTGCGATAAATAATTGCTGCTGTCAAAATAAACAATGGTACAACAATTACTCCAACCGGAGGATAAAGATAAACTGAAAGTGCTGCAATAACAGCTAACCAGAAGTTTTTTCTTTTATCTTTCACACCATAAATGACCCAATAAACACTCAGCAACAAATATAATGGGAACACCAAACCAACACCACGAATATTATCAAAATCAAACAACCCAATCTGTGTTGGGAAAATATATTTCGGAATAATTAGAATCAAACCAGCAAGTGCTGCAAGCCACCAACTACTTGTGATTTTTTTCATGACCAAGCCGCTGATCACATAGGTAAGCACAACAAGCAAAAGACCGAGCAGCACATACGAAGCAACAGATTGCGTTAACCCAGGATTGAGTGCATACAAAAGTGGAAATGCAACATAGAACCTCTCCTGATGATATGCAGCCGGAACATCCTTCCATATTGGACCTTCTTCTTGCTGAACAGTAATATACTGATACATCCAAATATCACTGGGAACCGAATTAACATCACGATCATGGTTTTTGTTAAAATAAAAACCAGCGAGCAACAAACCCACCATAACGAACACAATGGCGCTTTTTTTCATAATAATTTAGGGAAATTTCCCCCCTACTATACCCCATCTTTCAACCATTTACAAAAAACTAAAGATACGCTACTATATATCCACTACTATGGACCTAAACTCAGGCAAAAAACAAACTATCATGCTGCTCGGTGGGGCAGGTTTTTTAGGTTACTACACAACAAAGCGACTTGTTGCAATGGGACACAAAGTCATCATCTATGATAAGTACGTTAATTTCCTAGACCATGACAAATCGCACTACAAAATATATTTGCGCGAGCGAATAAAAGAACTCAGTCAAATTGCAACAATGGTATATGGAGACATTCGCGACACTGAATTACTCACACAAACCATACAAAAACACGCGCCAGATACTGTTGTTCTATATGCCGCAATTCCCATCGCAACAGTATGCAACCGTATTGCACCTGAAGCACTGGACATTAACCTCATGGGCGCCGCATCAGTAATCAAAGCTATTGGAAGCACTGATATTGTAAAGCGCATTGTATTTGCATCATCAAGCTTTGTGTATGGTCATTTCAAGTACGCTCCAGCGGACGAAAAACACCCAACTTCACCTATTGATGTTTATTGTGGAACTAAATTAGCAGGTGAAAGCATAATCATTGGGTTCTGTGTACGCTATGGAATTGAATATACTATAGTACGACCTTCAGCAGTATATGGCGCACTTGATGCAAACCGTCGCGTAAGTCAAATCTTTGTAGAAAATGCCCTGCTCGGCAAGACGCTGAAAGTTCACGACCCAGTTGCTAAATTAGATTTCAGTTATGTGGAGGACACTGCAAACGGATTCGCACTAGCAGCAACACAATCTGGTGGTGCAAACCAAATCTTTAATATAACTTGTGGACAAGGAAGAACACTTGTTGAGTTTGCAAATATATTAAAAAATCTTATTCCAAACGTAGAAATCGAAGTCACTACTACTACCGGCGAAGAAAAGCGCCCACTTCGTGATGCGCTTGATGTACGCAAAGCAAAAGAACTACTTGGATATGAACCGCAATTTCCACTTGAACGCGGACTTGCCAAGTATGTTCCCTTTGTTCGAAATATTTTACTATAATATGATTCCATTGTGCACACCATCTCTTAGCGAAAAAGAGCTCCATGCAATTAAGGAGGTTCTCAGTTCTGGATGGCTGGCTGACGGACCAAAAAATCGCGAGTTTGAAAAACTGTTTGCAAAGTACATTGGCGTGAAGCACGCAATAAGTATGAACTCATGTACAAGCGCTCTTTTTGTAGCACTTGTTGCAAGTGACATTACTGGTGAGGTTATTATTCCAAGTTTTACATTCTCCGCTACTGCAAATACAGTAGTCACAGCTGGTGCCACACCGATATTTGCTGATGTAAACTTTGCTGATGGAAACATTGACGTAACAAAGCTTGAAGCACTTATCACAAATAAGACCCAAGCTATCATGCCAGTACATTATTCTGGGATGAGTTGTGACATGGATGCTCTTGTTGCACTATGCGAAAAGTATGATCTTGTACTTATTGAAGATAGTGCAGAAGCTATTGGCGCAACATATAATGGCAAACGTACTGGTAGCTTTGGCATTGGTTGCTTTTCATTTTTCCCAACTAAAAATCTTACTACTGGAGAAGGTGGAATGCTTACAACAAATGACGACGAACTTGCCGACAAGATAAACACCTTAATTGCTCATGGCATTCCACGCGGAAAAAAGAAAGACCCTGCCAAACCATGGACTAGAAGTGCTCACCTTGCTGGATACAACTTCAGATTAAGCTCTATCCTTGCTGCAATAGGTGTTGTACAAATGAGTAAGATCGACAAGATGAATGCAGCCCGTCAATCACATGCTTCATATTTAAACAGAGCTCTAGACACTCACCACGTTACGATTCCCACAGTCCCAGAAAATAAATCACATGTATACCAGATGTATACAATTCGCGTAGCCACTGAAATCCGAGACGCACTTGTCCATAATCTTAATAATAATGGTATTGGTGCATCAGTACACTTTGATCCGCCAGTGCATCTACAACATTATTATCGTGATTACCACCCTGTTGCGCCGACTGCACTTTTGGAAACAGAACGACTGTACAAATCTATTGTCACACTGCCAATGTATCCAGACCTTACCCAAGAACAACTGGATAAGATTGCTAATGCAGTCAATTCATTTTTTAAAAATCATAAATAAAAATCTATGGAAAAATATCACCTCCCTTATGTCGTGGTCTTTATACCGGCATACAACGAAGAAGATTCAATCGAGCGAGTTATTAAACTCACTCAAGAACAATACCAAGGCGCTAATCAAATGCAAAACGACTACGTGCTTGACATCATTGTAATGGATGACGGCTCAACTGATTCTACACGCGCCAAAGCAGAAGCACTTGGTGTTCGCGTAGTTAGTCACCCAAAGAACAAAGGACTTGGCGGTGCAACACGCACAGCAATGCGCACATGCTATGAGATGGGAGCAACTATCGCTGTAAAGATTGATGCTGACTTCCAACACGACCCTGAAGATATTGACAAAGTTGTGCGACCAATCTTGGAAGACCGTGCAGATAGTGTATTTGGTACTAGATTCAAAGGCGGACTTGAATACAAAATGCCACTCTATCGTAACTGGGGTAACAAAGTATTTAGTTGGATCACAAGCATAATTACTGGATTGAACGTTACTGACGGACAAACCGGACTTATGGCCTTTCACCGACGATATCTTGAAGTATTCAACATGACACAAGATTACAACGAGACGCAACAACTGATTATCGACTCATGGGGTAAGCACATGCGCGTTACTGAAGTACCCGTCGTATTCCACAAAAGAACTACAGGAACCTCATTTATTTCATGGAAATATCCATTTATAGTATTTCCTAACATGATACGATTATACATTCACTTTAAGCCATTACGCTTTTTCTTAGGCATAGGAATGCTAACTATTATTGCCGCGATCTTAATCGCCTACTTTATAACACAAAACAACGGCAATGCCGTTGGAGTATTCGGAAGTGCGTCTGTAGCTATTTTAGCACTGGCTGGTTTGCAGATTATATTCTTCGGACTACTAGCCGACCAAATCGGAAAAAAACGAATCAAATAAATCTACCAATCTGGTTGAGAAAAATAATCTCTCAAATGAAAGAATCTGCGTTTCAGTTTTCGAAGCTGGCGCAGTTCTTTCTTTTTTGGGATAGAAAAATAACTACCACCTTCTTTTGGATTAGCTGATGTGATAATAGGTTGACGTGCTTTGAGTTTACGGATAAATCCTACAATCATACTAGCACCAGCTTTCATAGTACGCATACTTAAATGGTGCTCAGTCTCGCGCGCACCAATAACCAATCGCTTTTGACCAATGATAGCTCCGGTGTCAATACCAACATCGATATAATGCAACGTCATACCAACATGAGTATCTTGATGTGTCAGTGCACGAAGCACCGGACTTACCCCACGATACTTAGGTAACAGCGCTGGATGTGTATTAATAACACCAAACCTGGGAATTGAAATAATTTTCTCAGGAATAATTTCCATTGAGCTTGTTGAAATAATTAAATCTGGTTCAAGTGATCTTATGTACTTTGTGTGCTCCTCTGTCTTCATATAATTAAATGGTGTTTTGCGAGTGATCTGCACACCGATCTGTTTGTAGTACGGATAATATGGATGTTCAACATCACCGTTTATTCGGTACCACGCTCTTGCAGCTAAGAACAGGGATTTCTTAAATATTTGTGCAGTGACATAATGCCAACCGCTTTTCTTAATATAACGAGCTAGTGCTTGCCATTTTGTTTTGCCTGGAATCAAATGATCTTGCTCAAGTACAATAAGCTCATCGCTTGGAGCAAATACACCTGAGCGAATTATATTATTGAGCACATAATTTGAGTAAACAAAGTCTTTAGTTGTAAATACAATTATCTTCATGCAAAATAATGGTTATACCAAAGTTGCCACATTAGAAGCGCATAAATCTTGCGTCCATTATTAACCTTCTTACTTTCATTATCAGAAATCAACTGCTCAACATAAGAATAATTCAGTAGCCCAGCTCTTTCAATATTCTCACAAGATAACACATCATGCACCAAAGTATTCCAATGAGTGTTAGCCCAAAGCCCCATCGGAACTGTAAACCCTTTTTTAGGCCTCTCAACAATTTCTTGTGGCAATCGGTTATGCATAAGCTCACGTAAAATATATTTGTCCTTTTTACCGAGCAACTTATACTTAGACGGCAAACTATTTACATAGTCGACAACAACATGATCAAGAAATGGAGATCGCACCTCTAGAGAATTCTGCATAGACGTACGATCAACCATTGCAAGAACTTTCTGTGGCATATACATTTGCTGATAGAATGCTGCAGCTTCGTCACTATGTCCTTGTGCACCTTTATAATCAAAACTTTCAACCGGCTCGGTAAGATCTCCAATAGGTTCTTTAAGCAGTTTAATCATGTCTTCAAAAGAAAATGCTCCGAGCCAGCCTTGATGGCGAAGAGGAAGCTGCACATGTGCACGCACAAATTGCTTAGCCTTATAATCAAAACTCAAATACTTAAAAGATGTTGGCAGTTTGTTTACCAACCATCTGCAGATGCTTTGAACAAATTTTGGCAACCTCTTCCAGACCTGATAATACCGCTCAGCAACAAAGGTTTGATATCCGTAAAACAATTCATCTCCTGCATCACCACTTAGAGCAACAGTAACATGTTCACGGGTTTTGTTTGCAAGTACATACTGAGGCAGTGCACCGCCATCAGCAATTGGCTCATCAAATATTTCTGGCAGCTTCTTAACAAGCTGAGCAATCTCATCCATGTTCATATGTAACTCTCTATGATCAGCATCAATATGTTGTGCGACCTTACGCGCATATGCTGATTCGTCAAAACTTGCTTCAGAAAATGCAACACTGAAAGTCTTAATCCTCGTGTTAGATACTTTTGCTGCATACCACGCAATTGCACTAGAATCCAAACCACCACTGAGAAATAACCCAAGTGGAACATCGGCGATCATACGACGCTTGACTGCATCAGCCAAGTGCTTATCAAGCTCCGCTTTTGCTTGATCAAGCGATACCTCAGAATTGGTATTTCTCAAATCAACATCCCAATACTGTTTCGTCTGTATAGCACCATCTGCGTATACCAATGTATGGCCAGGTTCAAGCTTAAACACACCATCAAAAATCGTTTGTGGTGAAGGAATATATTCATACAAAAAATACTGCTGTGCCGCATTGCGATTCAGTCGCTTTTCAAAAGAAGGATGCTGCAAAAATGCCTTAAGCTCGGAAGCGAAAATAAAATTACCATTTTGCAAACTATAATATAAAGGTTTTTGTCCCAAGCGATCACGCGCCATCAAAAGACGCGACCTCTGCTTATCCCAAAGTGCAAATGCAAACATTCCATTTAAGTGCTCAACTACACCTGTGCCATACTCTTTATACGCAGCTAATATCACTTCAGTATCTGATTCAGTGAGAAACTCATAACCCTTATCTTGGAGACTTAATCGCAACTCCTTAAAATTATAAATCTCACCATTAAATGTTATTACAAAATTGTCATCAGCACTTCGCATTGGTTGTGCACCACTTTTTAAATCAATAATAGAAAGACGACGATGACCAAGTGCAACCTGTCCATCAACAAAAAACCCTGATGCATCAGGGCCACGATAACGCAGACTATCAGTCATGCGCTCAATATCTTCACGTGTTCCGTTGCCAACAAAACCGGCAATACCACACATATTATTTATGTTTACTCATCATTAGCTCAACCATTTGCCAGTCAAACATTGTATCAATATCAAAAGAATCCTCTGCGCTCATAAGATACGGCACATTGTGCGGACCGTAGAGCGTTCCACGTTCAAGTAATTGATTGCGCCTCATAAGCAAAATTGCCGGACCATTGCGAGCATATACACGTGGCTTGTCCTGACGTCGAAGAATTTTATCTCCTTGATTCTCAAGAAACGGCTGCAATCGCCCATTCTCAATCTTTAATACTGAAACTGGATTAAAACAGTGCGGCACATCTTGAACACTCACCAAAGAATCAGGATCCTCTTTCTCAAACAAAGAAATAGCTTCATCAATATGTTTTGCAGTACGCAAAGGTGATGTGGTTTGTAAGTATAACAATGCATCAGGCACATACCCCTCGTCTTCTTCTAGCTTCTTAAGTGCATGCACCATGCCATTAATCGCAGGAGATGTATCAGTCGCGTGCTCGGCTGGACGCATAAATGGTGAATCAACGCCATTAGATTTTGCCACTGCAGCAATCTCTTCACTATCAGTTGAGCAAATCACTCGATCTATCTTAGTAGATGCTAATGCAGCCTCACACGTGTACGCAATAAGCGGTTTTCCGTGAAGCTCCTTGATATTTTTACCAGGTATTCCTTTTGAGCCACCACGAGCTGGAATCATTGCTAAGATTTTCATAATGCAGTTTAGTATGTAATAGTCTTTTGAAGAGTATGCTCATGTGCAGCAAGCACATCAGCAATCTTCTCTCCAGCTGTTCCCTCACCATACAGTTTACCACGCTCGTACGAACCGTGAGCTAACTGCTGACGCACAGCATTAAGAATTTCCTGAGTATCATAATCAACTTGGATCACATTCTTGCCGCGTAAACGATTATTCTGGCGCGTACCAACAAGCACACCCGGCGTACCAATAAATTCTCCTTCACGAACCAATGAACTACTATTACCAATCATACATGCTGCACGATTCATAAAGTGAAAATACACGTTCATAGGCAAGTTTTTGAAAAAGTGCATTGCAGGGCCATCACTTGATTCATGTTCACGATATTTTCTAATTGCACGGGCCAACTCTTCAGCTCCAGCGTCAGCATTGGGCCATAACATTATGGTCGGAATATTTAATTGCTTGATTGCCTGCAAAATAGAACGCATCTGCTTCTCTCCCTGTCCATATTCTGTAGTAACTGGATGCTGTGACACAAACAAGAAAGGCTTAGTTACATCAACAATAGTTCCTACTCCTTCAAACTGCGCAACTGGAACACTTGTATCATCTAAAATACTTGCAACCTCATCCATGCGCGGACAACCCACATGATAAATGTTATTTGGATTCTCTCCCAACTTGATAATCCGCTCCCGCGCTACGACTGATGCAGGGAAGTGAACATGTGCTAGCTTGGTAATGGCATGACGAGTAGACTCATCAATACTTCCAGAAACTTCTCCACCCATTGTATGAGCCAAAGGAATATTCATAAATGTAGCAGCAACCGCTGCTGCCATAACTTCATAGCGATCCCCCACAACAAGAACAACATCTGGCTTCAAATTAGCAAAAGACGTTGCAAGCTCAGACAATCCAAATCCTGTAGACTTAGCCATGGTAAGTGGCGTAGAACCTTCAACAATCATATGTACGCGATCACTGATCGTGAACCCATCCTTTTCAATAAGGTCTGCCACCTCACCATACTTATCAAGAAGAGCTGAAGCACCAGCCACAATCTGCAACTCAAGTGCAGGATGATTCTTAATCGCACGCAACGCAGACTTAATACTCCCGTAGTTAGCGCGCGATCCAATAAATACACAGATTTTCTTTTTTATTTGCTCCATACTTATTCGCTCAAATCTTCCCAAGTAAGTAATACGTTCTTCTCAATATCATGCGTAGCCTTTTTACCAATCACCTTATCTCTGTCCTTAGTCTCAATTCCTGTTCCTGGCTTTTTGGCACACAACATTGTCTCGGTAATTACTTCACCGGCCTTGATTGTCGTAGCACTCACGATACTCTTTTGAAAAACCTCTTTCATGACTTTAAACTTCTCAATATTATCTTTGTCTACATTGGATGCCATGATTGCCTCAATATTACGAATGCCTTGTACTAATTCAGCAAACTCCTCTGGCAACATTGAATGCTTTGCATCAGAACCATACATCTTTCGACTCAATGTAAAGTGCTTCTCAATAACTTTAGCACCATGAGCTACTGCTAGAAATGCAGCATGATTATG
>CAZKMQ010000007.1:0-21641 GCA_964554065.1 uncultured Gammaproteobacteria bacterium
GGATTGTACTTTACAGCCTTATCAACAGCATCACGTGCATCTTCAATCCTTCCAACCTGCGCATACGCTGCAGCTAGTCGTGCATACCAGTGTGTAAGCTTGTTACTCTTCACCACATGCTCATACATAGTAACCAACCCATCATAATATTCTTCTTGAACAAACCTCTGTGCCAATGCTTCACGCTGTTGATCATTTTCAAACTGGAATCCAAGCGACATAGCAAACAACGCCTCATCTAATCCTTCACGCTGAAGATCTGGCTTTTGCAACAATGTATAACTATTGTACCACCGAACCAGATTTACATTTGGTGCGCGCTCAACAAGCGGCTCAAGGATAGCCAATGCCTCATCAATTTCATTACGAAAAATATGTACTTGCACGCGCAATAAATCAGCTTCTTCTCTGTTTGCACTTAATGCTTGCGCGGCAACAAACAATTCCTCAGCTCGATCAAACCGAGCTATATCTTTTGTACCCACACCAGTTTGATAATAAAACTTACCAATAAATGAAGTCGGCAAATAATGTGGCATTTTTAGTAACATGTCCTCGCCTATTTGAGAAATGGTTTCAATATCCTCTTTCCAAAATTGTTGTGTTTTTGCATCTAGCTCATTAAAACTCTGAGTTTCTAATGTGTATACGACAGCTGCTGCAGCGTCAGCTGTCCATCGCCACCGCTCGAATGCATATGGTGTATAGGTTTCAAATGCATCAAAGAAATACGATCTTGAGCCAATCCAATCATCAACATATGTATACTGCAAACCTGTGTTGGTAAGTACTGCAGATTTTAGCGGCAAATAAGAAAACCAATATACCAACACACCCATGCCAAGAATTAATACTCCGGTAACACCCAAACGAACTTGACCAGAAACCTTTTTACTAGACTCAGTATGCTCTGGCAATAACTCGCTATAGCGATACAACAGATACGCAACAAATATACCAAGCGAAAGATATGACGCCGTGGTTTCAAATAAGAAAAGCATTTGTACAGCATGCGCAGAGCCAAGCGCGCACCATGCCGCAAACTCGGCTGTGCTCATGAGTTCTGCTTTGCGCAATCTACGAATAACAACAATCAGACCGCCAACCACAAGCAGATACGCAACAGCACCAAACGCGCCACTCGTTGCCAATAGTTCCAAAAATAAATTGTGCGGCTTATCTGCGTAAGTTTCCAAATAAGACAACTCGCTTAATCGCCTATCAAAATGCTTGTCTACCAATTGACGATAATTCTCAGGACCCCAACCAAAAAGCGGACGATCTACAAACCCATTCCATGCCATTGACCAGTTCACTGCACGCGTTTGCAAGCTGCGCGTTCCAGTAAAACGAGATAACGAAGAATTTTGTACAAAATCACTGTTGCGATATACCACAAACAATGAAGCTGCAATAACTGAAAATACAACACCAAGCAAAACCAACCGCTTCCAAAACCGCGAACGACTTGCAACCAACACTGCAACAAAAGTACCAATACCCACGGCCATTCCTAAAAGCGAACCACGCGCAAATGTAAACCACAGCGCACTTAGTAAAACTATTACACCAAGTGTAAGCACAACACGAGACCACACTGCCTCATACCATTTCCATAGTATTGGTGTGATCCAAATATGCAATACGGCATATGTTGCAAGAAACAACGGATTGCCCAAACTACTTGAAATTCTATCTGATGCAAAATTTGGAAATACAGATGGGAAATATAATTGAACAATACCCATTACCGCAACCAGCACACTCACAATCCAACCACTGGTGAACAATACCCGCCATTGTTTTTTATTCAAAATCCCAGAACTATACACAACAACTAGAGCAAGTACATGTAATTGAACCATATCACTGAAGAAACTTTGCACAACATACACACCTTGCAAAGCTGCCACAACTTGCACAACAAAGAATGTTACAAGCGCACCAAGCAACCAACTCTTTTTGGGTCGAGTGTCATGATGACGCACCCATGTCGGCACTGCAACCAACAAAGCCAGACTCACTAAAAACTGAAAATAGACTGATTTAGGAAATGAAATTGGGTACAGAGACCACTTGAAATATACAAGCGGTGTAAGCAAAATCAAAACCCCAATAATCAAAAGTAATTTTTGTGCTAATGCTTTATTCTTCATAAGATTGTGCAAACCGTGAACCTCTCTCTTTTGCTTCGATCTTCGATTGTGTAGCTAACTCCTCCTGACCTTCAATACTATAAGCTAATCCCAAGAACCAATATGTGTCCGCGATTTCAGGATAAGCATCTCGCTTCTCTTCAAGCAACCGCACAGCTGCATCAGAATTTCCACTAAGAATATAAGCATGAGCATATCCATACATAATCGGCATGTGATCTGGAGTAATGGTTTTTAATTTCTGATACAAAGAAAGCGCATCACGCATATCTTGTTGCGTTCCACCACGATCAGCGCGCACAGTAAACAATTGCGCTAACAGAAATGTTCGGTATACATTAGTGTACTCATGCGTGCATTCTTCTCCATATTCAATTAAAAGATCACCAAGCTGCTGTACTACTGGTGTGATACCACCCTGGACTTTCCTATCCTCAACCCAATCACGTGCATACTCAGACCAAAGCTCGCAACGTACACCAAGTGACGGCTGTGCAAGTGTGCGCTCAACACCTTCACCATATGAGAACCATTGATTGTTCGTGTAATCAATATCAGTAAATGCATGAGAAACTAATGTCCGAGTAAACAATCCATTACCTACAACAAGGAGTAATACTCCAATAAGTGCTGCCACTGGCCATACATAATGAGCACTTACATGATCCACCACCTCATCTTTGTCATCTTTTTTCGCAACAGGAACATATGCGCGTTGCCAACTCCAAATCATCCAACCAAATAATATCCAAAAGAAAACCTGTACTGCCGGCTGCTCAATACTAAAGAATAAATATGTTGCATATCCGACTACTCCACCAAACACCGCATACCAAAGCAACTGATCATCACCCCAACCTGATCGCGAAAGCGCATACCATGCCATCACACCAAATAATAATGCAAAAAGAAGCAGCCCTATAAACCCACTTTCAACACCAATTGCCAAAAAAGCATTATGCGCTTGAGTGGTAAATATAGTATCCCCATAAATTTCTTGTAACTCAGGACGATAAAACTGTGTATACACATAGCTGCCCCCTGACCTGCCCCAACCAAGTAGTGGATTTGCCTTCATTCCATCCAAGCTAATACCCCACAATGCAAGTCGTGCCTGTGCTGTACCTGACTGAGTATCAATACGAAGCGCACGAGGAACCGACTCTACTGGTGCAAACTGCAACCCAACAAAACCAATCACAACAACCAACAAAACAAAAGATATCCACCCACCTTTGGAACGAAGTAATTTCAAACGCTTGCTTAATGCGCGATAACCATACACAACAGAAACTGAACCCAGCCCAACAACTAGTGCTAATCCTGCAGCACGGGACTGAGTAAGTAACAGTCCACCAACTAATACCACCATGCCAAGCAGAACTACAAAATCACTGAGGAGATTCCGCTTTTTCTGTACAGCAACGATAAAAAGAAAAACAATATGTAACAGAATATACCCGGCAAAAAAGGCAGCATTACCAAATACACCGTTTAAATTATCCTCAAACGGAACTCGATTATCGATAATATCATTCGGGCCAATTTTACTTCCAAAATAATACGGCAACTCAACAATATAAGTACCTATATATCCTAATATAACTGCAAGCAAAGCAACAGCAACAGAGAACCCCATCAATCGCATCCACTGTTCTTTGGTCTGCACTACATAAGACAAAGCCAAAGCTAACAACACGCTGTGCAACACAATCCACAAACCATTACTGCGCAACTGGGTTCCCCACAAAGACTCAACACCTGATGAACCAAACAAGCTGCTTAACGACATCCAGCCAACATATGCAAGAGCAATCGCAATAAATGGATTCTTCCACCATGAAATAACCTTATACTTCTGTGCATTGCGGAACCAACGAACCAGAGAGGCAAGCAATACTAAATCAATGCCAAATAACAGCATTAATACTTTTGCTGTTAAGAATTGCTCTGGCAAAAAAGGTACCACAACAAAGGGAATTACCAATAAAATGTAAGCGAAATAATAACCTATCATACGGGTTTCAGTGGGTTTAACTATACCCAAATTCCTTCACATAATCAAACCCCCGCCCGAATGGGCGGGGGTTTGAAGGATCCGATCCAAAAGGATCGAAAACCAGACTTCAAACTACGATTAGTAGCTCAATGTCTTACCAGTCAATGGCAATCCACCAAGACCACTAGATGTTGGTTTGACATCAAAGATTGAGGTTACAAAACCATCAGTCCATGTGATACCTTGTGAAGTTGTTGTACCTGATGCTTGTGCACCGGCAGCACCTTCAGTTACCAACCCTACGGTCAGAGTGTTATTTGCTACAGCATCGTCAGTGTCGAGTGTAACAAAGATTGTTCGGTCCTTACCTGAATCGATCTCAAAGTCTGTGAATCCTGCTTCTGGGATGAGTGAATCATCTGCAGCAGAACCAAGGTCACCATATGATGTGTCCTCGTAGTCTCCGTCATCGTAATCAGTAGTTACCAATCGGTTTGACTCTTGAATACTATCTTTGTAGACCTTCAACTCACGTGCAGCATGTCCTGCAGCAGCAGAAATTGAAGTATCAACTTTGAAGTTCAATAGTTTCACCGTAATTGTCTGGGTACTTACGTTTGCTGGGTTGGAGAATACCAACTTAGCAACCGTCTTGTCGTCACCAGCAGAAGCAGTTCCGCTTGGTGCGTCTGAAGCATGAGCAACGCTAAGTACAGCCTTCAATGGATGCATGAAGTCACCATACTTACCGAAGATGTTCATACCTTCAATAGATGACAATGAAGTACCTGACTGAGCACCACGAGCTTTCACACCATCATTATCTGATGTGTCGTAGTCCTGCATGATCGCAGCAAAGAAGGTTGATGATGATACACCATCTGGAGTTGCTGAAACATCAGCTAACACCTTAACCGTCTTGCTTGAGTTCTTAGGAACTTCGAATGTCAAGTTGTTGAACGCAGCAAATGCTGTTGATGAAGGTCCACCAGTTGCATTTGTTGTATCTAGTGAAGATACTGCAGAACCGATCAATGAATCTCCATCCATCAAACGAATGTTACCAATTACACCGGTAACAGCTGTTGTAGCATGATGAGAAACAATAGTCACTACAAGATCAGTAACTAAGATTGGCTCTTCTTTACCAGCAGTCAACTTGAAGTGAGCGATGTCAAGATCGTTCTCACCCATAGCAACATAGTGCTCATTTGGATTATCGGCAGCAACTGCCAATGTCAATGTACCTGCATTAGCAATGTACATGTTCTGCAATCCAGCACTCATTGAAGCTGTACCACTTTGGCCAGTTTCAACTGTCTGATAAGTAACACTAGAAGGATAGATCACAGCAGCTGCAGTAGTAGCAGTTGACGTAGTACTCAATACATCCACAACAACATCAACAACGTACTGCTCACTCTTAGCAAGAGTGATAGATTCGTCCAATGTGTAGTCAAATGTATCAGTAGTACCTGAAGTCAATGTACCTTTCACAGGTGCAATGTCTACTCCGTTGTGCTGCAATCGCATGTTCAAGAACGCTCCAGATAGGTTATAGGTAGCAGCAGTCATAGTAATACTACTAATCTTGCTTCCTTCACCTGAACCAGCCTTTACAACGAAAGAGCTAATCTTGATGTTCTTGCTGTTCAATACTCCAGTTGGGTTAGTTGCTGAACCATCAGGTACTGTCAAGTTCTCAGCAAGTGTTGGAACACCGCTAGCTGTTGTCAATGTGTGGTTAGTAACTGCTGAAGTAGAGATTGCAGTCAATGATGTCTTACCTTGTCCATTACCTGAACCGGCACGCAATCCTGCGGCCAATCCATCACCAGCAGCAAGATCATTACCACTAGTATCTGCAACAACCTTCAACTTACCAACGGTTCCAGCTTTAACAGTAAAGTTGTTACCGAAAGTAAAGTCAGCATCAAGATCTGTGTCATCTACAGCAGTTGTAGATGCAACTGTTGTACCAACTTGTGTATCGTCAAGAATCAACTTAACGTTCTTGATGTTACCATCACGGCCAGTATCATCAGTAAAGAATACTGAAAGACTGGTCAATTTCACGTCTTCACCTGAAGCAGTAAGATCAAAGATAGCGAGTGTTACTCCACTTGCACCATCTGCAACGTTACCCTTAGGTGAATCTTCTGAGATTTGGATAGTAAGTGTACCTGTGTTGATAGTTGTGTTTGCAGTTGTTTGCACAGCGAAATCAGTTTCGTTGTCTGCCCAAACTGCTCCGAATACATTGTATTCTAAGTCCCATACACGAACATCTTCTTCGTTCTGGATGCTGAATGCGAATGTGCGGTCTGTACCAGCAGCAATCTCACCCTTAATATCCAAGAACTTTGATTGTCCTGAAAGGATCTTCAATCCACCGTCAGCGTGACCAGAGAAATCGAACCATAGTTCGTCATCTCCAAGGTCGTCCATTGTAGCACCAAACTGCTCACCAGCAACTTCAATCTTGATGTTGTGGAGGTCTGATGATTCTACGCTTCCGATTTGTGTGAATTTAACGCTCTTCACAAGAAGATCTTGATCATTTGCGTCAAATTTGAACTTACCAAGCTCACGTACATCTCCTACTTTAGCGTCAGCTGTTGTAGCAGCAGTTGGAGAACTTGTTGCAACCTCAAGCATACCAAGGTCAGTAACAGTAGCAACGGTCATGTTAGCACCAGCTGCTGATCCACTTACTGAACCACCATCTTTCAATGTTGCGCCGTCAATACTAACGCCAATAGTAATACCTGAAGATGCGTTCTTGTTGATGTTAGCGCGTACCCAGAGTGTCTTCATTTCACCGTCTGCAAGTGAGAGGATTCCTGAAGAGTCTGACCATTTGATAGCACCATCTGAGATTGATGAGGTCTTTGCAAGGATTGTGTCGCCATCCATGAGGAATACCTCATCAAGATCGCTGTCCTTAGAAATACCAGATCGTGAAGCAGTAACTTCAGTAATAGTAGCTGAGCCACCATTTGCCTTGAAAGTAACTGCATTCATGTCAGCAAATCGCTGACCAATCAGGTTGCTTGCTGTTGTGTCAACAACAATTGAACCTGCTGGAGGTGCATCACTTGAACCACTAATGGTCAAAGCACCACCTGTTGATCCTGATCCTGGGGTTGCTACCTCAGCACCAGTTTGGGCTGTATCAGATACTTCTGAATCACCCAAGCCATCTCCTGCATCAGTTCCTGACAAGTCAGCTGAAGCAGCAAATGCTGTATTAAACCTGTTTCCTGAAAGCGCGTCTGAAGAAACCATGCGCTTCTTACCACTTTCCATGTAGTAGTAGTCATCGCCGTCTTTTACAAGAGCACCGTCTGGATATGCGTCTGAGCTGTCCAAGTCATCACCAATTGTATAGTTAGTGAAGAATGAGTCAGCTACGTCTCGTACAGCTGATCCCCAGCTTTCGCCCCAAAGAGCTTCAGCAACTGCAGCATCTGTTACCCAGCGAAGAACTCCGCCTGGCTCAACTGCATATACTTTAGGATCAGTTTGAATTTTCACGAGATTTGTACCGGCACGAAATGTAACGTTTGCTGTCAAAGGAATTGCAGCAAGTTCGTCAGCAGTAACGGTTGTAACACCGTCAAAGTCTTCGTACCAGGTCATGTATGTATCTTGGTTTGGGAATGTGTAGCGACCTCCATCAATGTAGTAATACACTGTTGTCATGTCAGCACGCTTGATCAAGTCACCATCCGCTAAGTCAGCTGCGTTCGCTGTCAACGGTGCAACCATTGCAGCAAAACCTACTGACCAAAGGATAGTAGCTACAGCGGCAACATAAGTCACTGAGCGTTTCCCAATGCGTAATGCATTTGTCATATAAGACTTTTTCCTTTCTTAGATTAAGATTTATACTGACAGCCTTCTTTTTTTGAAGTCGACCTTATGCAGTCAGTTGTAATATATTAGTGCACCTCCTCTTTATATAGTAAAGATTCTTTGCTCCCATGGGCTGCGAACAATCTTCTTTATACTGTATAGGGATACACATGGACCTTTGCCACAAGACAAAGGCTACATCTATACCTCTATTATTCTTGCTCAACCTTCTTAGTATCACCAACCTGCATTTGTGTTGGGTCAAAAACCTCTTCCTCGTCTTCTTCAACAACTGTAGACTCAGCATCTTTTACAGGCACATCTTCAACCACTTCAACAGTCTCCACTTCCATAGTATTAAGAATTCCCTCATTCACCTTTGTAGCTTCTTGTTCAAAAACCTCTGCCTCCTCACGAACCTCACGCGTAAGCTCAAGACTGTCTTGCAACTTTTGCGCAGCAGCCAAGGCGTCATCTTCAAGTAATTCTTTAGCCTCTTCTAAAGCCTCTTGAACAGCTTCAGTCTTGCGCACTACTTCTTCAGCACCAGATGAAACCTTTGTTACCTCAGCAACCATTGTTCCTAGTGCTGGCATTTCCTCAATCATATCTACCACATCTTCAGCACCTTCTTTAGAAGCCATGGCAGCATCACCAATGCGTCGAATCTTCTTATCAATCGCTTCAACAACATCTTCTTTGTTCAAACCTTCAGCGCCTTGTGTTAGTGCTTCAATATATACTTCAACAGTCTTAGTATCTGTGGCTGATGCAGCTTCAGCAGCCTCAGCCACACTTTGCTTTACTTCATCAGACACATCAGATCGACCAGCAAGCTTATTTTCTGTATCTTGCAATGTCTCTGCAAACGCATCAGACTCAGCATCAACTACTTTAGCTAGAGCTACAGCCTCAGTTGGATCTGTAGTCTTAAGCTCATCTAATGATTCTTGTACTTTTGCAATTTCATTTTTAAAACGCTGCACAGCTTTATCCACATTCTTATCCTCACCATCGCTATGCACAATATTCTTTACTTCCTCAAGTCGTCGTCCAGCATATTCAGTACGCAATTGCGCCTCTGCAGTATCGCCTTGTGTTACACCAACTACAGCAACTGTAGTCTTTTCAATACCAAGCTTCACAGGGTACAACGTATCTCCTGGCACACTGTTAATAGAAGCAAATGCTCCTGTAATCCAACTTCCAGTTGCTAGACCAAACACCATGAACACCACTACAAATGGTCGCACTACTGCATATACTGCTTTATTCGGTACAAAAATAGACATCAACTCCCATACATGTTGCATAGAAAATCGTGATGTCTTCGCAGAAGTGTGCTCTTTTGCCACCTCAGTTAACAATCGTGATCGCATTTCATGCACAAAGCTCGCCCGTGGGTTGATATTCCCACGTACGTCTTGTAGCATGTGTAAATTTTTCTTGAGTTGTTTGCGATTCATAACGATTAAACGTCCAATAGCGTACGAAGTGATTTCATAGCGCGATGGATAGTGACACGAACATGGGTTTTATTTTTATCCACAATGTCCGCGATCTCACCTGTGCTTAAGCCTTCCACATATCGGAAGAGCAATACTTCTCGATACTCTTCTTTTAGCTTTCCAATTGCCTCAAGCACAATGGTGTGATCATGTTTTGTTTGAATTTGTTTTAGTAATTCTCCTTTATCTGAAAGAAGGTTTTCAGCGTCTTCCTTGCTATCTATACTCCACACTCGCGAAGCAGTTGCGCGCTTCCTATATAAGTCAATCACCAGGTTGCGCGAAATGCGGTAAATCACCGCTTTGAAACTCCGAATGTCGGTGTGCTCAGTCAGGTAGTGCCATGCTTTTAAAAATGCATCAGATGTCAGATCTTCAGCATCTTCATGACTACTTACCTTAAAATAAATAAATCGGTAAATTGCCGTTACATACTTATCATAAAGTTCAGCGTATGCTTGCGGGTCTTTACGCGACTGGATTCGATAGAGAAGATAATTTTCACGAATTTTTTCCTTCATCTAAGTAGACGTATTAATAGAGAAAACGTTACAGTTTGGGTAAAATAGGCGGGGTTTTATAGCATAGACCATCTGTATTAATAGTCTATCTGTATCACCACAAAACCCCTTTTGTATACGCTATAGTATACAAAATGAGCAAAAAAGTCAAGGCTTGAGAGCCTTGACAAGCACCCACAACCCATGGTTTACTGATATTGTATAGACTAGCGTAGACAAAATGACTGAAAACCCCCAAAAACAAGTGGTCAGAGTGTCAGTTTCAGAAGCTGCACGGCTTTTTGGTGTTTCAGCACAATCAGTCCGCCGAGCACTTAAAGCCGAGGAAATCAATTATATCGTAGTTGCCGGCAGATACAAGATCAGTTTTGAATCCATGGTCAAATGGAGCCAACAAAAGACCCATCGACAGAATCAGCTCAACAATACTGGCATTGGCCAGTACGTAAGCAAATGGAAAATCAAGAACAAATTATACAGTCCGAGCAAGAAACTCATCCAAAAAAAGGACAGACCAAAGGACGAGAAATAGTGGTATACTACACTCGCTATGCTAAAGAAACTGTACCACAGAAAATATCACGGCTGGTATCGCTATGCGAAACAGCTTTTTGTTTTTGATATAGCATTGCTTGCTACTATTGTAGCATTAGTTGGTGTTGGTGCATTTTTATATTTCTATGGAATCCCTGTGACAAGCAAAGTAGGTTTGGTAATTAGCCCTCCTACGAACTTCAGCGACTTTCATAATGGCACTGAATTCCCTCTCACCATTCATTGGCAAAATCGCTCTGACGTAATTTTACAAGATGTAACCTTAGCACTTATCTTGCCTGACGGGTATGTAACTGATGATCCAACATCTTTGCCGCTTCCAGACCTTGTCCCCGGTGCAGAAGGCCACACCATAGTAGACGGGACACTATATGCATCTGTTACAGATTCCACCAAGTTTCTGGCCACAATTTCATATAAGCAAGAATCCCGATCAGTTCGTGAGAACAAAACCACACTACATCAACAGGATGCTTTTGACGGAAAGACTGCATATGACATGACTATTGAACCATTCAATCCTGTGCTTTTTATAGGTAAAACCACGCCAATAACTATCTCTACATGCAAAACAGCAATAACTACCAGAACATTAAATGGAAAACCACGCTTAGTACCACAACTGAACAATGTAATTACTTTTAGCAGCAGCACATCCTTTTACAACGAAGATACTGGATGTGATGACCATATTTACGATTTTACACCAACAATTGACTACAGCACCGGACATAATATCTCCTTTGATTGGGACATTGATTTTGCAGGCAAAGGAAGCGTAACAATTGGGCAACTGCCAGCTGAAATAGAAATAGTTAATGCAGAACCAACAACAACTATAGCTGCCGGACACAAAACACTTGAGCTTGGCACTAGCCAGCCATATACACTGGATATAACCAATCATGCAAATTGGCCAATTGATGACGTACGTATAATCATGGACTTAGAAACACAACCGATTTGGACTATTCTTGGCGTTGGTAGTGGAATATACGACAAGTTCAGCTATCCAGAACTCACCAGAATTGAATCAGGAGAAACCATTACCATAGATTTCAACCGGCGAACAAAATCAAACCCAACAATCACCTCAGCACCAATCACACTCGGCGGTGACATAATGTTTACGTACAAAGACGAACATCAACTTTTCTACGATCTAACTCCACTTGAACTCACCCTTCCAGCCCAACCACAGATTAGTGCTCAAGCTCGGTATTTTTCTCCATATGGTGATCAACTGGGGCGCGGTCCTTTGCCACCAGAAGTTGGTGAACAAACCAAATACTGGGTTTTTATTAATGCCGGCACAAAGCATAGCACAACAAAAAACGCCACACTCACAGTGGAGGCAGCGCCTTTTGTCACATTTACCGGAAAACAGAGCGTTACTACCGGTCAGGTAGAACAGACTGATAACCGCAAACGGATTTGGAATCTGAATGATATCGCCTTAGGCGAATCACCAGGGTTTTTTGTAGAAGTAGGGTACACGCCGTCAGAATCGCATGTGGATAAGCACGTCAATTTGATCCAATCAATTACACTTTCTGGTTTTGACGGAGATACTGAAGTCTCCACAACTCATCTGCCAATCAGCTCATCACTTGTAGGCGATGAATTTGCCCAGGATTACGCAACTGAAGTGCGTGCGGCACCATAACCAGGCGCCACAAGATCTTCATATACTGCCTCAAGCTGTGCAGTAACACGGTCCCAGTTGTAGCTTTGCTCAATCGTAGCAACGGCTTTTTTGGATTCACGCTTAATATACGCTGGATCAGCAGCAAGACGAATCATTGCTTTTTTCAACTCAACAAGATCACCGGTTGGGAACAGCAAATGCTCATCCTTAATCACCTCTTTATGTGGCTCAATATCACTAACAAGCACAGCATTACCATGCCCCATTAACTCAAGCACACTCATTGGCAAACCTTCTGAGTGCGATGCATGCACGGCAAACAAGCCATTGCGCATCAGTGCAGCCAAGGTCATATTCTTCTGATATCCAGTAAACACAATATCATTGTCATTTTGTGCCATAGTATAAAGCATCTCAAGATACGGCGCAGTAAAGCTCCCATCACCAACAATCGCAAGCTTAATCCCAGCAAGCGCCTCAGGATTCTCCTTGCGCGCCATTTTGTACGCTGCAATAATCTCATGCACACCTTTGTGCTGTACAAGACGCGTTACCACAGCAATATATTTATTTGACTCAAGTGAAAACTCTTCAAGCAAAGCAGAATCAACTTCAGAATCCGCAACATCAGCAACAGTTGCGCCATTTGGCAAGTACTGCGCTTTTACATCAAACTCATCCTGAATATACTGTGCAATCATAAATGAACTGGCCAGCACAACATGTGAGAACTTAGTAGCAGCACGCTCACCCATACGCAATGCAAAACGCGCAAAGCGACCCCATTTTGCATGGGTTCGGTCAATAGACTGGAAGCTCACCACTACTTTTGCGCGAGGCGCAAACACACGCGGAATCCATGCCAAAAGCGCTGGACCAACTCCGTGATAGTGAATCACATCATATCCAGAGAATATCGCATGCACAGAACTTACAAATGTATGCACAATCGCATCCAAACGCTTAGTGTGAATCGTTGGCAGCAACTTGATGTGCATACCTTTGTATGTAGATTTTGTAATTTTCGTGTACCACGGACGACTGTAAACAGTCACAAAATGACCACGCTCAGCTAGGCGAGACCCCATTTCATCAACAGATCGCTCAACACCACCAAAAATAGCCGGTACACCTTTGGCTCCGATCATTGCAATCTTTAATTTGTGGTTTTTAGTATTTTTCATAACGATATAATATAGCATATTTTAGCGAAAAAGTCAACCCCTAAAAAAGGTTATTTTACAACAAAAAAATAGCTAAATTTAGCTATTGAAGAATATTGATTAATGAGTCGATTTTTTACCCAAGACTTACCTCAGAAGACTCGCAGTGAACACATCTGCACTCAGCGCCATAATTTCATCAAGACCATCACCATCAAGATCTGCAGCTGCTACACCAATTCCTGAAATATCAGACTGATTGTACGCATAGAATGGATCACCAACAAGCTCACCTGATTGATTAAACACCTTTACCAAAGGACCAACTCCAGGCCCAGGTCCAGTTACAATTTCAACTATTCCATCACCATTTATGTCTGCTGAAGCTACTCGCACCCCACCACGCGATGATTTGTCATACGGAAAAAACCCAGGATCAAGCAGTCTGCCATCAGCAGAATATATTTGCACATGAGGACCACCACCAACACCTGCACCAACAATGATTTCATTTAATCCATTCCCATTGGTATCCCCCACAGCCACATTCACCCCACCGCGGAACTTCGGATGAAAAGCAAAGAAGCCACCGCTTAATAAGCGCCCATGACCAGAGAAAACCCTAATATGTGGACCGCCACCATTGCGCGTGCCTGTAATTATCTCTTTTTCGCCTGTTCCAGTCACATTTCCGATCGAAAGTGTGACGCCGCCATTATATGTTGGTGAATACGGCGCAAATGATGTGCGAAGTGCTCCACCTTGTTCATAAACGTATACAAAAGTATTATCACTTACAATCAACTCCTGTGAACCATCACCTTCTAAATCGCCAAATACAACTTGATTTCCTCCTTTCACATTTGGATCGTAGGCAAAGAAGCCGTTGCGCTCAACCACACCGTCTTTATTAAAAACTCTCGCAAACGCACCATTATCAAAAGATGCACCTAAGAACTTCTCAATCCTACGCAAAAGCACACGACCATCCTTTGCCGGAACAGTAATAGACTGGGTAATCCGACCGTTATTAGCTTTTTTGTCCTGAACACCATGAATCTGCTCAAACTCACCATCAAGATCCACGCGCTTTGATGCTGGCCCAGAATTCACTAGAACAGTTCCATGTACAAAATCTCGACGCCACACACCCTCAGCGTCAATCGGATTACTAAAAGACGCATCCACGCGATATGGCTCACCCTTTGACGCGCCCAAATACGCTTCATATTCGTCATACCACCAAGTACTTTCGTGCCTCTGATCACCATCATCAAAAGAATAGAATCCATCACCCATCAAGCTACTTGTCAATCCATATCGCATAGTTTGGTAATCCTCAGGATTCTTCACATTGTTTGTGTTGGCATTAACAATCGATGCATGTGGTTGTGTGCCATTTTCTTCAAACTCACGGTAAAGGCCAAGCATATTCTTCCATCCCCATTTCGGAAAATTCTCGTACATAACACCATTGAGCTCTGGAAATCCTGAATCACCATTTCCAACAATCACTATTTTGCCTTTTGCACGCGCACGCGTCTTAGTAAACAACTGTTTCATACCTTGCTCCCATGCTGCATCCACCACGCCAACTGCATCAGTACCACCATTATGATCTATATCTACATCTTTGCCGGCAAACTGAGAAATCTTCTCCCACGCATTATCATAAAAGACTCCATCCCAGTACCCTGTGGATAAAATATCATCAGCCACATGCTCCGAAAGAAAATCATAATACCTCTTTCCACCAACCAATGGAGCACGTGTTGATGTATTTACTAAGTCCATGCCTGGCCACCAACTCAATCGCTGACCAGAACCATTTTTCAAATACCACTGCTCTTTAATATTTTTCCAGCGCTTATACCGCAAAGGACTAATCACTTGCAGCGACTCACCGTCCTGACGAATATCTTGACTAGTCACATACGCCAAGATAGTCACGTTTGGATTTAATTGCCGAATACGATCTAATGCCTCAGGAGTTCGCTCTTGAACCTCAGCATCTAAAACAAGCAAATCCCACTGAGCAAGTTCAGCTGCTGTCTCATTATCAATAGTCCAGGACAAATAATAGTTCGCTCGCTTTGGAAACACTTCTTTAATTGAAGCTGCTGTATGCACTCCTGATAAATAAAAAAGCAGCCCAACAAAAACAAGTGGCATAACCAAAAATCGGTATACCAACCGAAAATATGACTTTCTTGTATCTTTAAGCTGCAACCTTGGCATATAGCTTAATCAGTTTTTTATAGTGCACATCCAAGCTATGGTTATCAATCACCCATTGGCGTGCATGTAAACCTATACCATGTTTTTGAGGTGTTGTCAATGTGAAAGCTCGCGCAAGTGCATCAGACAATTCCTCAGCATTTCCTGCTGTAAACAATAATCCAGTCTTACCATCAACAATTTGCTCAGGAATTCCACCGACTCGAGCTCCTATAACTAATTTACCCATGGCCTGAGCCTCAAGTACACTCATAGGATAATTCTCTGGCCATTGAGATGGCACAACCACAACCATACTGTGCCGTATCAAGTCACGCAATTCTTTCTTATGTAAAAACCCAACAAACTGAACATTATTCAGCTGATAGTCTTTTGCCAACTTCTTCAGTCGCCTCTCATCTGCACCAGTTCCTGCAATACGAAAATCTATTTGCGGATTCATATGTGCAGCCGCCAGAAGTGTACCAACACCTTTTTCATGCGACAACCGCCCTGCATATGCCACATACTGATTATCTGATCGCGCAAACTTCCAAGAATTTGTGTCAATCATGTACGGCAACTGTACAAACCGCTTTTTTGGCCACCCGGCTTTTACGCAAAAATTCATCATGTATTTACTTGGCGCAATGAATAAATCAATATTTTTGTCATAACTCTTAAGCAGCTGATGCAACATGCGCTCAAGTCCACCAAGTGCCTTTTCTGAAACGCTTCGCTTTGCCACAAGTGTATAATCTGATGAAACCAGCTTATAATCATGTACTGTCATTACAACTGGAATCTTATGCTTTTTCAAAACCGGCAGAATCGATGGAGTCAAATGATGATAAATATTATGCACATGCGCCACATCAAAAGGACCGTGATCTTTAATCAGCTTTTCAAGATTTTGCGCTGCTTCAGTTGAATACACGAACCGCGCGGCTTTTTTTGCATTACTTACAACCCCTTTACGATTTCTATAATCCACTTCAGATACAAAATATTTCTGATATATACTTTTTAAATTCTGCTTATGCTTCATTGCAAAAGGCACAACAAAATGACCTTCTGACTCAAGCAATCGCTGCACATCTAAAAAATATGTGCTAGCACCATCACGATAAAAATAATGCTTGTGAATATTAAGAATTTTCATGTAATTAATGTTTCATACAGTGTTTCGTACTGCATAACCATGCGTTCAATACTATGATGCGTGCGTGCGTATTCTCGCGCCTGCTGTCCAATACGCATAGCAAGCGCTCGCTGCTCAATAACATCAGCCATTTGCAGCGCCAAAGCATCAGGATCTCCTGGCGGTACCAAATACCCAGTCTGTGATTGTGTAATAAGCTCTGGGATTCCACCCACATGTGTCGCAATTACTGGCTTGGCTGAAGCTTGTGCCTCCATAATAACTAGACCTAACCCTTCCCACTTAGACGATAGCACGAATACATCATGCTCAGAAAAAACCTCTTCAACATCATCAGTTGTCCCATAAAAATGTATCTTTTGAGACAACCCAAGCAATCCAACACGATCTTCCAAATAACCTAATTGCGAACCATTCCCAACAATAGTAACGGTCCATGGCAACTCACGAATCTTAGCGCACGCTGCAAACAATGTATCAAAATCTTTTTGCTCCTCCAATCGCCCAATGCTTAGAAATTTGAGCTCTTTACTACGCAAAAAACTCTTCTGCTTAAGTCGCAAAAACCGATTAACTTCAATTCCACTTATTATCGTCACCAGCTTCTTTGGGTCTACCCGCTCATCCTTAATCGCATATTGCGCAACTGCATCAGAAATCGCAATAATCCGCGTTGAAAACCAACTAAGCACCCACTTGATCTGATGACGCAACCATGATTCGTCATACCACATATTCTGCTCAGTGGAAATAATTACAGGAACGCGCGTTAGCCATGCAGCAGTCTTTCCCCATGCATCAGCACCAAACAGTTGAGTGTGAACAATGTCTGGTCGTTCTTTGCGAAAAAGCCGGATCAAACGAAATAAAATATCAATTCCGAACATCATTCGCTTTTGCATGCGGATATACTTCACTCCTGTGGCTTTCAAAGCTTCAACAAGCGGACCTTCAGCAACCAAAGACACAACTGTCATATCATAACGATCACGATTATGGTGTTGCGCAATATCTACAAGCAATCTCTCTGCACCACCAAAATGCAGCGTGGGAATAAGATGAATTATTTTTATCTTTTCCATTTCCGTGTTCTCTGGTGTACAAGTTGTGATGCCACTAATGCTAGCCCAATCGGTAACCACATTTTTGCATTGTAATATGAAGTATTAAGCAGCTGATACACCATAGCACCCATAATCATTACTACCATTGCACCTATAAGCGCACGATCATGATGCGACCGCACATGCACAAATGCCATATACACCATAATTACAATCGCAGCGAGCAGTGTCATCCAAACAACAAGTCCAAGCGTGCCATTTTCTGCAATTATTTTTTGAATCATGCCATGAGCATCAAGAGGATCACCATATTCTAGCGCAAACACAGCTGTATCCTCAATTATTGGAATAAAACTTCCCGGACCATTCCCATAAATTGGACTTCGCGTATAATATTCCCAAGCAATGCGCGTCAGGTCAACACGTGTTGTAGTTGATCCAGCGACAAGTTTGCTACTAGAAATTGCTCCCATATACATCGCAATTGGCAAAATTAGTACAAGCACAAGTCCGAACAACTGTTTTTTATAATTCTGAACCCAACTACGCTCAATTTCATGGCGAAATAATAATACAAAGACAATCAGCTCAGCAATAACCACAATCCATGCTGTACGCGCAAATGTAAGCAATGCAACTGCAGTAATTAGGGCAGTGAATACAAAATACCACTTTCTGCGCCATGCAACTTTCTCCTGATACACCAAATACGCACCAATTGGAATCATAGTGACTAACACTTCAGCAAGCAAATTATGGTTATATCCTAATGGCGCTATGCCACCAATACCAAACGGTGTAGCGCGATGCCAAAAACCAGCAAATGGACCAACCACAACAAGTGACATCAATCCCATTACAGCAGATAAAACACCTGCATAAAAATACACTTTTAAAGCGCGCAGCAAAAGTTTTGCATCTTGAATAATAGTGTTTGGCAACATTACCCACATAACATACATAAAAATTATTGGCCGCAACACGAACTTTGCCCCTTGTCCAAACAACTGATAATCAGCTGCAAACAGTGATATTAATTGCGCAAAAACAAATGCAGCAAAGAAGCCAACAAGTGGTAAAGGGTTAATTTTTAACTTCGGTATGTGTGGAATATGAACTAACCAACGCAAAATAAGTGCAGACAAGATTATTAGTGCAAAAAAATCCGCAAATGGAGCGTCAATCGCACTTAAGTACGGGATACCGCGCGACCAATCAAAATTCGCAAAGTTAATCACTAATCCTGAAAATGGCGCGAAAAATATAAGAATAAGCAGACCAATGTCTAGTCGCCACGCAAAAAAAGCAAGCGCTGCTAATGCCAGAAATACACCGACCGGAAACCAGCCTGGTAGCACAGCAATCAACACCCCTACAACAGCTACGGAAATAATCGAAATCAGTATGCTTCGATTTCCAGGACTCGAAACAAACTCAATTTTCTTGAGTTCCTTAAGCAGCGCACGTTCTTGCTTGTGCGCGTTTTTATTATCCGTATAAATTACTCTGGGCATGTATACGTATTTGTATATATTATAGCAAAAACAAAAGACCGAGAGTAGTTACGCGTTAGCGAATTCACTCTCGGTCAATTGGTTAGTTGGCCGCCCTATTGCGACCGTGTCTACGGAATGTAGACGTATGCGTTACAGCCGGCGGCGCCGTTGTCTTCATACCACAGAAGGCACTGCGTGTCCCCAACCCAGAACAGCACTTCCACGCCAGTGGAGAACCCATCCGGAGATGAGTCACACCACCATTTGAACGGCGTGTCCACAGCGGTCTGGTACTTCACGTTGAACACGAACCAGCCACCATGCGGAAGCTTGAACGAACCGGACGGCGAACTGAACGACGCACCACTGGAATCCCAGGTGAACCACTCCTTCCACTCCCAGTCATAGGAACCTTCCGGAGCGTTCGTACATCCGGTGATCTTCCCGGTCTTCCAGTCATATGTGCCATCCTTGCAGAACCAGCCCTGCAAAGCGACGTGCGTTGTGGAAAAAGACGTCGGCCACTTTACCGTAACCCAGGCCAACTTGCTGCTCGGCGGAGGATCCGGTTGAGACACTGGCGAGCACTTGCCATCTGAGCAAGCCTCTCCTGCGCCACAATCACCATCCACGTTGCAACATTCCGCCTTCGTACTGAAGACGCATGCGCCGGTACTGGAGCTACACGAGTCGATGGTGCACGGGTTGTTGTCTTCGCAGACCTTACCCGCACACGGATTCGTATTCTCGCATACTCCTGTGACCACATTGCACACCTGACTCACGCCGCACGTCTTGGAGACGTACTGACACTCACCAGCCACACAACTGTCCTTAGTGCACGCGTTTGCGTCGTTGCAGCTTTTCCCTTCACAAGGGTCCACTACCACGCACTTCCAGCTCTTGCACGACTCACCAGCCGCACAGTCACTGGGAATGATGCACTCAACACAAGACCCGCTCACGCAGATCCCAGTGTCTCCTACACACACACCGCAGTTACCACCGCAGCCATCCAGGCCGCACGACTTGACAGCGCAATCCGGCGTACACACCGGCGGCTCTGCCACACACTCGTAGTTGATGCACACTTCGCCAGCCGCACAACTTGTGGAACTGTTGCAACAACCGGAAACGGTCTGCTTGGCGCAACCGCTCAACTTGTCGCAAAAGTCTGTGGTACAGACATTGCCGTCGTCGCAAGCAGAATTGTCGGCCGTCGTGGCACAAAAACCATCCTTGCAAACCTCGGTTGTGCATGCGATGCCATCATCGCAATCCGCGGTATTGTTGCTGTACACGCAACCGGTCGCCGGATCGCACGAGTCTGTGGTGCAGATGTTGCCATCGTCGCAAGCAGCCAAGCTACCCGCCTCACACGCACCCTCAAGGCATTTATCAGCCAAAGTGCAGATGTTACCATCTTCGCAGTGCGTGCCATTGAGTGAGGCTACGGAGTAGAAACAACCGCCACCAGCACACGTTGCCGTGCGACACTCGTTGGTGTTGTCGCAGTCCGCAACCGTATCACACGCCGTTGCGCACTGCCCAGCCACACAGACTGGACTTGCATCGGAACACAAGCCGCAGCTGCCACCACATCCGTCCGTGCCGCAAACCGCGTTGCCGCAATCCGGAACACACACCTCGGCGGTGTCGTCAGTCGTCGCGTCAGCGTCACCACCATCAGTGGTGTCGCCAGCGTCCTTGGTGTCCGCGGTGTCGACTCGATCGTCAACATCCACGTACGTTGGAACTTCTGCGTCCGGCTCGTTGGGTACACACCCACAAACCACGCCACACGCGATCAGAATCACGTTGATCGTCAAAAGTACGAACAGAACACTGACAATTCTCAAAAATTTACTGTCTCGCTTACTCATGTCAACTCTCCTCGGCCCCACCGGGACCTCAGTCAAAGGCCCAAGTGGGCACTCAAAAGTGCCTCACATGAGGCGGAAGAACTGGGCATCCAGACAACGAGTGCTGCCTAAATATTAATCAGAATAGATTGTGAAGTACAGTACTGCATCTTTATTTCCATAGAGCAAAAGAGCATATACTCGAATCGTCCGGCTCAAAGGCGTCATTATCGAAGGAGGGCACGACAATGAACCCGAACCGAACGGTTCTAATACACGCTCAATGCCTCCTTTGCACATGGAAATGCAATATCTTTTCTTTGAAAAGAAGAGTAAATAGTACCATATTTACCGTATTTTGTCAAGGGATATAACAAATTATAATGTAATTCTTTATTTCCCTAATTTTAGACAAAAAAACAAAACCCGCGA
>CAZKMQ010000008.1:0-21379 GCA_964554065.1 uncultured Gammaproteobacteria bacterium
TTCACCTGAGGGAGTTATGTTGAAAAAACAAGAAGAGCAAACCAAAAAAATCGATCAAGAAAAAACTGACCAACTCATTGAAAGATTGGATAGTTTGGATTTTTCAAATTATGATACGGTCTTAAATTGGACTCTTGATTTTTATGAGGCATGTAGTTGGGCTGATTTTTACAAAAATGAAATCATTGGTAAATTTGAAGATAACGGATTCGGAGTAGGCACAAATACAGGTGATGATTATGATGGAGAAGATGCAGAAAATTCTGCAAAATATATATTTGGTCAATTTTTACTCTGGATAAACAACGATCAATACGGCAGACCAGGTCTTGAGAGTGCTGTAGAACGTTGGAAACAAAAATTTGATAAGCAAAAACAAGCAAACGATACAAAATAGAGGACTTAAGAAATAGCACATAAATATACTTTATTATGTTAGACATCACAGTAAATTATTGGTCAGTGCTTGCTGCAGGAGTGGCCGCAATGATCTTAGGCGCACTTTGGTATTCGCCAGTACTTTTTGGAAAGCAATGGATGAAACTTTCCGGGTACACCATGAAGGACTTAGAGAAAGCAAAAAAAGATGGTGGCATGGGCATGAAATATTTTCTCGCCTTCGTTGCCAACCTGGTCATGGCATATGTCGTTGCAGTGCTCATCGACCTTCTTGACCTTGCTTCATTTGGTGACGCTGCGCGCGTACTACTCTGGTTGTGGCTTGGACTTATGGTGCCAATTCTTCTCAACTTAACATTGTGGGACAAAAAACCATGGGGATTGCTTTGGCTTAATGCTTCATACTATCTTGTAGGGCTATTTGTTATTGCAGGTGTACTGCTTTGGATGTAAGTTTTTGAAAAATCAAAAAAGCGCTTGGGTTGTTAACCGGCGCTTTTTTGTTTGAGGCTATTTGAACTTCTCCCTCTCTTTCTGCAGTGCAGCGAGGGTTTCTTTGCCAATGATATCCTGCTCGGCACCTTGTTTCACAAGTTCCCAACCAAAATTCTCCAGAAGATCTGCAATGTGCTCCAATGCCTTAGTACTGCACGATAGCTCCACATATGGCTGCTGTGCAAGCGGATGAAATTCCATTGCCAAATCTTCCATCACACACTCACTAGAACGCTTTTCTAATCTTGGCAGGTAAAGCACATCTGTGCTGCGTGGCAAGAACGGAAATGGCCAATCCACATCCTTAAAAACATACCAATCAGGAGTGAGTAAATTCGGACTACGATCGTAGACAATCACAATACGTACTTTCACGTATACCCCCTTAGATCGTGGTGGTTATGATCAGCATACACGAAATAAAGAAAATGTCAAGAAGAAATCATGCACTATACAACCACTTCAACATAAGTGGTGCAAGAATTGTAGTAACTATAGAAAGCACAAGGATTGCTGTGAACACCAGGTTGTCTATGAGCCCAAGACCAACTGCGGCATATGTTGCAGCGAGCGTTGTAGTGAGCTGCGACGTTGAAACAATTCCAAAAACTGAAGATTCTTTGTGATCAAGATTAGAAAGTCGCCCAGAAATGTAACCGCTGAAAAGTTTTGAAAAAATTAATCCAAGCGGCAACACAATTAAGATTGTGTTTTTAAAATCAAATTGACTAAACACAGACCAGTCCATTCCCATTCCAACAATAAAGAAAAATACCGGCACAAATAATCCGTAACCAAGCGTGTGCAACTTGGAATCTATATGTTCTGATGTAAGATCCTCAGACAAGAGCATACCAACTAGGAACGCCGCAAGAATTGGGTGCACACCAAGCAAAGAAAAGATCGCTAACACTGCAATGAGTACAACAATCACCAAGCGCAACCGATCTTCATGCTCACTTCCTTTAAACAGCCATCTGGTTTTTATAAAAAGCCTTGAGAATGGCGGAAGAATAATCTTAAGTGCAACGAAGGCAAGAAGCAGGAGCACAATATATAAAGGAAGTGGCAAGTTAACAATAGGTGCTACGCTTTGGAAAAAGATAGCAATCAAAACCAATGAAATTGCATCCTGTGCTACCACCGAAGAGATGAGCAAATTCTGTACCTTCCGCTTCAGATGAGTTGCCTTAACAGATGGAATAACAATCGCGACAGATGATGAAATAAATATTAGCGCCACTAATGTTGAAACTATCCAATCATAGCCAAACCAGCGCATGATCCCCACACCAACAAGCGACGGGATAAGTGCATTCAATACCGACATGATCGCAATAGACTTCTTGGAATCATTCAGCTCATGCGGTCGTGTCTGCAGTCCAGCCAAGAACATCAAGAATGTGAATCCAAGAAAGCCAAAGAACTCAATTACTGCATCGGATTTAACTAATCCTAATCCATGCGGACCAAACAACGCCCCGAACAAAATAAGTGACGTGACAAATGGCACGCGAAATTTTTTGAAAAGTTCTGGGATCACTAACCCGCCAAATAATATGACAAGTAAAATGAGTAATGTGTTTTCTGCTCCGCTCATGTATGCACATTGTACCACCTTGACGATGCATCACAAAGTTGTATTGTTCATGTATACTATTTTTATACTCCTAATCTGAATTTATGAAACTCTTTCTTATTATTATCGGGGCTGTCATTGTAATTGGTGTTGGCTTCTGGCTGGTCAAACCTTTTTTTACTAGTGTTGAAGTAAATGAATCTTTGGATGACCTAACTTCCATGCATAAAGATAAAATGGCAAGTAAAAAACTTCCTATTAACGAATCCGCTTCTGAAACTCCACCTGAAAAACCGCTTGAAGAACCGGCAAAGGATGAGACAACAAAAGAGGATGAGAAACCCGATCCAGAACCAACTACTGAACCTGCTGCTGAACCTGATCCAGAACCAACTACTGAACCTGCAACTCCAGAGACCGTTAGCCAAGGCTCATTTGAAGGGCGTGCTGCACACAATGCTTCTGGAACTGCTAAGCTGATTAAAATTGACGATCAGTATTACGTCAGATTTGAAGATGATTTCTCCGTAACCAATGGTCCGGACTTATTTGTTGGTTTTGGAAAAGATAATAAGTACACCAAGTCAGCGCAGATCGCTGAACTCAAAGGAAATAAAGGCGGACAGAACTATCTTGTCCCTGATCACATCGACGCTACACAGTTTAATGAAGTGTGGGTATGGTGTCGCGCGTTCTCTGTACCATTTGGCCGAGCACCACTACAATAGAGCGAGCCCTTGACCAAAACAGCCAATCCGCGCTAAAATTTTATTACCTGAAAAATAATCTAAAAAAAGGTAATTTTTACAAATTATATGGATAAAACAACAAAAACAATTGTTGGTGTTATTGTGGCGGTTCTCGTAGTTTGGGGGCTGTACACCGTATTTATGGGCATGCCTGCAAATGATACTGAAGTGCCTATAAAACAACCGGAGGAAGTGGTAACTGAACCAATTAAGCTTGGCTTTATCGGTCCTCTTGCTGGTGATGCTGCTGCATATGGTGAGCCAGCACAGCAGGTTATTACTATCGCTGTTGATGAAATCAATGCTGCAGGAGGAATTAACAACCGTGATCTTGAAGTAATTTATGAAGACGGTAACTGTACTGGCAAAGACGCAGCCAATGCTGCACAGAAATTAATTAATGTTGACCAGGTTGTTGCGATCATCGGTGGTATTTGTTCTGATGAGTCACAAGCTATAGCGCCGATTGCTGAGGCTGCTAAAGTTCCTGTTCTATCTCCAGGATCAACTAGCCCTAACTTGACTGGCGTTAGTCCATTCTTTTTCCGAAATATCCCAAGTGATGAAGGACAAGGTAGTGCATTAGCTGAAGTCGCTTTTGCAACAAAAAATTGGAGGAAAATTGCTATCATTGCAGAAAAGACAGACTATGCAACTGCTTTTGCGGACAGCTTTGAAACACACTATGTAAGTCGTGGTGGTGAAATAGTTCGTGAGAATTTTGCACCTGAGACTAAGGACTTTCGCACTCCTTTAACTAAGCTTCGTGCTGGCGGTGTTGACGCAATTCTTATTAGCGTACAGGCGCCTGCAGCAGGAGAAACAATTCTTGGACAAATTAGTGAATTGGGATGGACACCAGGCCTGATTGGTATTGATGTGCTTGCAACATCAGATATTGTAGCTGAAAAAGCTGAGTTGGTTGAGGGATTAATTGGCGCGGAGTTTGTACCTGACACAAACAATCCTAAGTTGAAAAACCTCATTTCAAAGTATGCAGAAAAGCATGGTGGTGAAATTCCATTTCTTACTTATGCACAAACAGAATACGACGCACCATTTATTTTAGCTGAGGGACTAAAGTTGACAGGTGAAGACGGTGTTGCACTGGCAAGCTGGTTACGAAATCTCAAAGATTGGGTTGGTGCATCTGGCGAAACTTCATTTGACGCAAATGGTGATCGCGCTGTGGGCGGACACACACCATTTATGCTCCAAGAAGGAGAGCACGTTCCGGTTACCGGACTTACAGACACTCCAGTTGAACTTGAGGAAGAAACCACAGAATAAATTATACTTAGTTCTTTATAAAGTCGGGCCCTTCGGGCCCGGCTTTTCAATTGACTACACCACCAACCAGATGGTAATGTTTGCTCATGGAAATTGTTGCTCAACTAACAATTAATAGTATTACCACCGGCAGTATTTATGCACTGCTTGCTATTGGATTTACCCTCACCTATGGCGCGACCAAATTCTTTAACATGGCGCATGGAGTTGTCGCAGTAACCGGAGCATATGGCGTGCTTTATGCATCACACTCTCTTGAGTTGCCACTTTGGGTAGCTGTAATTTTTGGCTTGGCTGTTGCTGGGTTTGTAGGTTTGCTCAGTGACAAATTTATTTTCAATCAACTGCGCAAACGCAAGGCAACTAACATGGTTTTGCTTGTTGCATCAATTGGACTATTTGTAGCTTTGCAATCATTAATCGCGATATTTTTTACCAGTAGATTCCACACACTACGCTTGCCATCGCTTGATGTACAAACTTTTAATGTTCTTGGAGCTACGGTCACCTCAATACAACTATGGATTTTTGCAGCAGTGACACTTACCACTCTTGGTATATGGGCACTGCTGAAATTTACGCTTTTTGGCAAATCAATCAAAGCAATAAGTGACGATGAAGAAGTGGCAAAAATTGTTGGCATTAACACTAATGTAATTATTGGCTGGGTATTCTTTGTAGGAAGTGCTGTTGCTGGACTCGGCGCCATACTTCGTGGGTATGACACTGGCATTGAACCAACATCAGGACTTCTTCTTTTGCTTGGTGGAATCATTGGCGCAACAGTTGGTGGAATGGGACGACTCATGGGTGCAGTGCTTGGTGCATTCATCCTTGGTTTTGCAGAGAACTTTGGCATCTGGTTTGTTTCTGGAGAATGGAAAGCTACGATTGCTTTTGCTGTTTTAATTATATTTTTAATCTTTAGACCGCAAGGTATTTTTGCTGATTAGTATGCTTGCCTACGCACTTCATCTTGCAGTCATCTCCGGAATCTTTGCAATATTAGCGCTAAGCCTGAACCTTGTAATAGGATATACTGGCTTGCTTTCTGCAACACATGCAGCATTCTACGGAATTGGAGCATACGCTGTTGCAATACTACTTACAACACATGGATTTGGATTTTTTGCTGCAATGCTTATTGGTATTGTATTTTCCATGGGCGCAGCACTTCTAATTGGTCTTGTGCTTTCAAAATTCAAGGGAGACTATTACGTATTAGCATCTGTTGGATTTAATATTATGATTTATGCCGCAATGCTAAATCTTGATGACATTACTGGCGGTGCACTTGGCATTCCAGGAATCAGCAAACCTTCTGTTGGTGGATTCACCTTCTCTAGCACACTTGAGATGTTCATTCTTACACTTATACTCCTACTACTTATATATTTACTTGTACATTTTATTACAAAATCTTCTTTTGGTCGTGTACTTAAGGCAATTCGCGAGGATGAAACAGCAATTCAAATCTTCGGATACAACACACAGAAATTCAAACTTACCATATTCGTACTTGCTGCTGGAATGGCAGCTGTAGCTGGTGGTGTTTATGCAAGTTATATTACCTTTGTCGGCCCTTCAACATTTGAAGTAATGGAATCTGTATTTATTATTGCTATGATTATTCTTGGTGGTCTAGCAAGCAACAAAGGAGCGGTAGTTGGCGCTGTCATATTTGTATTACTACCTGAATTGCTGCGCCAAATTGGATTTGCAGGAGAGATCGCTGGACACATGCGTCAAATTATTTACGGTTTACTACTTGTACTACTTATGATGTATCGACCGCAAGGCATGTTCGGAGAATACAAATTGTAAATATGCCAATTTTGCAAACAAAAAATCTACAAAAACATTTCCAAGGCGTTCATGCGGTGGATCATATCTCATTTGGTTTTGCACAAGGAAAAATCACCAGCATCATCGGCCCTAACGGTTCAGGAAAAACCACACTCATGAATACTATTTCTGGACTATACCAAATGGATGGTGGCACAGTTATTATTAGTGATCGTGAATACAAAAAAATTTCACCACGCAAAATTGCACAAATGGGAATCACACGAACATTCCAGCATGTGCGCTTATTTGAACAAATGACAGTGCTCGACAACATACTTGTTGTTCTAACTGAGCGTGGCGTTACTGCTTCTCTTTTTGAAAAACATACCAAAGAACACATAACTCAAGCTAAGCGAGTACTAAAGCGTGTCGACTTGTGGGACAAAAGAAATGATCTGGCAAATAATCTTTCCTATGGCCAACGCAAACTTCTTGAAATCGCACGCACACTTGCTATGGACGCCAAGATGTATTTATTTGACGAACCTTTTGCTGGCCTGTTCCCACAAATGCGCAAAATCGTAATTTCAATCATTCAGGAATTACGCGATGCCCATCATGCTGTTGTGCTTATTGAACATTCAATGGAGCTCATCCGCCAACTTTCTGATTACGTATACGTTATGGATGCAGGAAAACTGCTAGCAGAAGGAACGGCTGAGGAAGTGCTTTCTAGCAAGCATGTAATCGAAGCTTATCTTGGTGAATAATATGAAAAAAGAAATCTTATTACAACTCAAAGACGTTTCTGTTCACTATGCCGGCTTGCAAGCACTCGATAAAGTGAACATAAATATTGATGAAGGTGAGGTAGTGGCTGTTATGGGACCAAATGGCGCTGGAAAATCTACTGTGCTGAAAACCATTTTCGGTCTAACTGATATATCGCACGGAAAAATCCTATTGCATGAAAAGCCTGTCCAGCCCATCCCACATAAAATCGTACACCAAGGCATTGCGTTCGTTCCGCAAGGCCGCCGCGTTTTCACGCATCTTACAGTTGAGGAAAATCTAGAGATAGGCGGCTGGATTGTTAAAGACAAGACTGAACTGCGCCGTCGCATAGATGAAATTATGGAAACCTTCCCCGCACTCAAACAAAAACGCAAAGCAAAATCAGGAACTCTGTCTGGCGGCCAACAACAAATGCTAGCGGTCGGTCGCGGACTTATGGTTGATCCAAAGTTACTTTTACTTGATGAACCAACACTTGGCCTGTCGCCGAAACTAGTTAAAGATATGTTTGCAAAAATAAAAGAGATCAACGAACGGCACAACACCGCAATCATGGTTGTAGAGCACAACGTGAAATCACTACTTGGAATTGTTGATCGCGCATATGTTCTTGATAAGGGAAAAGTCGTGCATGAAAATTCCGCAGAAAAATTGGTCAGCTCTGGTGTGCTTGAGAAAGTTTTTGTTGGTAAAACAATTTAGTATGCAAAAACCTCTCCGCAAAAAAGTAGTATATAAAGGAAGTCTCTTCACTGTTACTGAAGAAACTTTCAAAACCAGCCATGGTCACAAAAAAACATACGAAAGAATTTATCGCATTCCTTCAGTGTATGTTTTGCCAATGCTAACACCAAACAAAATACTTCTAATGCGCGAATGGCGCGTGTCGCAAGGGAAATATTTGTGGCGCATTCCTGCCGGCAGAGTGGACAAAGAACAATCATTGCGCAAAGCCGCACAACGCGAACTTCAAGAAGAGACCGGATACAAGGCCGGAAAGTTGCGGAAAGTTTATAAGAGATTTTTAGGAGAATCAATTCAAGCGCCGGCTTATGTCTTTCTTGCACAAGATCTAACACCTGCTCCACTACCCCAAGATGAAGACGAAAAAATAATCCTCCACCCCATGTCGCTTTCACGCGCGTATGACCTTGCCATGCACGGAGAAATTGGCGAAGAACTCATGGCACTTTCCATAATTCGCCTCTACAAGAAAACGCTTTAATTCAAAGTGTTTTTTTGATATACTTTCTTCACATTTACCGAACAATACTTTATGAAAGTACGCAAAGCAATTATTCCAGTGGCAGGATTTGGCACACGGTTCTTGCCGGCCACAAAAGCACAGCCCAAAGAGATGCTCACATTGGTTGACAAACCTATCATTCAATACATTGTTGAAGAGGCAGCGCAAGCTGGCATTGAACAGATCATCTTTATTACCAGCCACACCAAGCATTCTTTGGAAAATCATTTTGACCGCAACTTTGAGCTTGAGTATCGGTTGCGCAAAAAAGGCAAAAAAGACACGCTCGGCAAAATTCTTGATATCACGGACTTGGCACAGTTTGTATATATCCGCCAACGATCAATGCGCGGTGACGGTGATGCAATTCTCCAAGCGCGCGATTTGATTGGTGATGAACCATGCGCAGTGTTTTTTGGTGATGATCTTGTAGATGCAAAAGTACCGGCCATTAAACAACTTATGAATGTATATGAAAAATACAATGATCCGGTTGTGTGTGTCACACCAAAATCGAAAAACATGCTACACAACTATGGTATTGTGAGCGGCACAAAACTAGACAAGTCAACCGTACAAGTAGAAAAGCTCGTTGAAAAACCACGAAAAGGAACTGCGCCGGGTAATTTGGCAATTTTTGGTCGCTATATTATTACACCGGAAATTTTTGACATCCTTTCCAAACTCAAACCAACGAAAGATGGTGAGATACGATTAGCGGATGCATACCAACAATATATTACAAAACATCCCATGTATGCGCACATTTTGGACGGAACATGGTATGATTGTGGTAACAAGCTTGAGTTTCTTAAAGCAACAGCAACGTTTGGCATGCGCCACAAGGATGTTGGGCGTGCATTCAAAAACTATTTAAAAAAATTATAAGGTATGTTCAGTCGATTTTCTCGTGTAACACTTTTTCTTCTTATTGTAGTGTTGGTTGGTTTTGGCTGCGCCGGCGCATCAAAAGAAGAACAAGCAAGTATTAAGCCGATCACACTTGAGTATTGGCGTGTCTTTGATGATGTTGATGATTTCCAAGAAAGCATCGCGAGCTATCGCGCACAACATCCACACATTCGAATTAATTATAAGAAGCTTCGTGCTGAAGAGTACGAGCGCGCACTTCTAGAGGCATTTGCTGAAGACCGTGGACCAGACATCTTTTCCATTCATAATACTTGGATTGGTGGATACGCAAACAAAATAACGCCAATGCCAAAGCAAACCACTGTAGCAAAGATCACTGTTGAAGGTTCGCTTAAAAAAGAACGTAAGATTGTTTTGGAAAAGAAAAAGACATTAAGCGCTAGCAAACTACAAAAGTCTCTCGTTCCAGTAGTTACCAAAGACATTATCCGCGATGTACTGGTTGACCCGGAAGAAAATACTTTTGAGAAAAAGGTACTTGGACTTCCATTATCTGTAGATACTATGGTCATGTTCTACAATAACGATATCTTATCTCAAGCTGGCATTCCTAACCCACCCGTATCATGGGAACAGTTCCAAAACGCAGTTAAGCTCATTACCAAATACAGCGGCGATGACTCAATCATTCAGGCAGGCGCTGGAATTGGAACGGCACGGAATGTAAACCGCTCAACAGATATAGTGTCACTGCTCATGATGCAAAATGGCGCAAAAATGACAAATGAATTTGACGAACCAACATTCCACCGCACACCAGCTGAACTTGCTGGTGAACGCGAATTACCACCAGGAGTTGAAGCGCTGATTTTTTACACAGAATTCGCAAACCCTCTTGAGACCGTGTACACGTGGAATTCACAAATGCCAGACGCCTTCGAAGCTTTTGCAGACGGAAAAGTTGGATTCTTCTTTGGCTATAATTACCATATCCCACTACTCAAGGCTGCGAATCCAAAATTAAACTACAGCTTCAGCAGCGTACCACAACTTGACCCGAACTTTAGTGCAAACCATGCATCATACTGGGTAGAAACCGTTGCAAAAAAGACAGAAAACCCAGACGAAGCGTGGGATTTTTTGCAACACATAATAAAAAAAGACAATGTTGAGAAATATTTGGAGCGAACGAACAGGCCAACAGCATCGCGCAGCATAATGGAATCACAACTGGAGAATCCTGAACTTGAACCATTTGTCTCTCAACTACTCACTGCACAAAGCTGGTACCGAGGAAAGGACAGCAACGCTATGGAGGGAATTATGATGGACATGATCGAAGAAGCACTTGCCAACGCTCCAATTGATCCACGCAAAGCATTTCAAAACGCAATTAATCGCGCTATCTCACGCCTGAGTCAAACATTATGACCCGTCGCAACTTACTTGTAACTTTACTATTAGCAATCGCTGTTCTTTTTGTAGCTGCACCAACACCAGCATTAGCAACTAGTGCGTGCGGAGCTCCAAGTGGTGATGGATTCATTCCCACTCCAACAGGCTCGTGTCCAGGAGATGTCAAAGGAGAAAAACCGCAATGTGTTGATGGTTGCTGCCCTGCTGCCAAATTCGCTACAATCTGCAACTACTCCTGGGATGACATCCAGAAATCTGCAATTGATCTAATAAACTATATTTTTGGCATAATTGGAGTAATCGTGCTGATCTTTCTAATGTACGGTGGATTCCTATGGCTGATAAGTGCAGGCAACACAGAATTGATTGAAAAAGGCAAGAAGATGATTGCTGGCTCACTTATTGGTCTGGTAATTGTATTTGCTGCGCCTGTACTAGTGAAGTTTTTGCTTGTAAGTATTGGAACCAAAACTAAAATTACAGACAAAATTCCTATTGAAGACAAGACCAACCCGTCTGTTGGAGGCGGTTCTGGAACACCAGGCACGCCATCTGATCCATTTGTCTGTCGATGTTTTGTAAGCGGTGCACCAATTGCACTTAAGTCATCACTTGAACAATGCTTCCCGCACACCTCACCAAGCGTTGCCAACTGTGGAGCACAATATGATCTCAATATAGAAATAGTAAAGAACAGCAAGGGATTTGACACTGCTACAAGCAACACATACATGGCAAACAAAAAATGTAACGTGATTGTATCATCACAATGTAAATTCTAAGATATTACTATGCGTTTTTCAAAACCAACCCACTATCTAACTAGTGCACTTGTTATCTTCTCACTGGTTTTATTTATACTGCCAACAACGACCGTACGTGCAGAAGAAGATAACCCGATCACCAAGATTGAAAACCCTCTTGATCTTGATCAAAATTTTCCTGTTGAAGATCTGGCAGCAAAAATAATCTCAACATTTCTCGGCATTGTTGGAATCATCGCACTGATCATGTTTGTATATGGTGGACTACTATGGATGACTGCAGCAGGAAATGCACAGAGAGTTGATAAAGGTAAAGATTTATTTATTTGGTCCATTATAGGCCTTGTGGTAATATTTAGTAGCTATGCAATTGCATCGTTTGTAATTGATAAACTAACCAAAGCTGGCTAATTACTCTCAGCGTTTGTTGGCTGAAGCTGTCCCTTCTGGGACGTCTTTAACTAATAAATTCCTCAACAGGAAGGGAGGTGAAACAAACTATGACAACAACATTACAAAAAGTGGGTATCTGGGTAATGGCAATAGCAGCTGCAGCATTTATCGGCTCAACAATGATGCCGATAACAAGCCATGCCGCTAAGATTGACACCGGTCTTGGTGATTTCCAGGATGCAACACAACTTGGTGAAGAAGATCTTAAAAAAACCATTGGTGAAATCGTTAAAGTTGTACTTGGATTCCTTGGAATTATCGCAGTATTGATCGTACTGTGGGCTGGATTCCTTTGGATGACTGCTACTGGTAACGAAGACCAAATTACAAAGGCAAAGGGTATTCTTGTAGGTGGTCTTATCGGATTGTTGATCGTGCTATCAGCATATGCTATTACCAAATTCGTGCTTGATGAATTTGGACAGGCATCTGGTACAGAGTTCAATTTCTAAGATTCTACAATTATACGCTTGTAGGAAATTTCCTTTTTCCGTATACTATGAAGCAGGGAGCATATCCCTGCTTCATAGTTTTTATTTTATGACACACATCTTCACCCGCAAAAAATTACAAGTTGGTTTGTTAATCATTTTGACTGCGCTATTTCTCGTGCCACAATTTGCGCTTGCACAAACAGGAATTGGCACACCAAACAAAGACACCAAGTACGGCCTTAAAACAGTTGGTGACAAAGTTGGAGGAGATCTGCCATTCACTGGCGACGAAGACGCTGGCCAAGCACTACCAATTATTATCGGTGACGCTTTCAGCTTACTCCTCTCGCTTCTTGGACTTATCTTTCTCATCTTAATTGTATACGGTGGCATGCGCTGGATGCTTGCTCGTGGTGACGAAGGAGAAGTTAAGAAAGCAAAAGATATTATTGTGGACTCACTCATCGGACTAATTATTGTTGTGGCAGCATTTGCTATTGTCAACTTCTTGTTTGATGAATTCTTACTCAATCTTGGCTCAGCAACATAATCACTATGCAACTCAAATCAATTACAACCGGAATAATAATCGCAGTATTTGCACTGTTACCATTGTCACCAGTTGCTGCACAAGGACTGCAAGGTGGGAAGAATTTGATAGATACTGCTGGAAAAGCTGCATACGGAGAAGGATACGATACACAACCTGGTCTTGAAGAAACCATTGGTGGATTTATTAGAGGATTCCTTGGCTTGCTTGGTATCATATTCGTTATACTTATGATCTATGGTGGGTACAACTACATGGCTGCGCGAGGTAATGATGAAATGGTTGAAGAAGCAAAGAAAACTATCCGTCGAGCCGTAATTGGATTAGTAATAGTGTTGATGGCATATGCTATAACTGAATTTGTAGTTGAATCAGTTTACGAAGCATCAGTCTCTGATCCTGAAAGCGGCATAGAAGCTGGTGGTGTTGGTGGAGGTTTATAATTTAATAATTTTATGCTTAAAAAAACAATTATCTCATTATTCCTTGGAGCGCTAATTTTGCTACCTACGCAAGGAGCACTTGCTGAAACAACTAAACCAGCGATTTTGGATAAACTAGAAAAGACTGGAAAAGCAGCCCAATACGATACTGAGGGAGATAAAGGAAATATAGGTACTAAGGTAGGTGGGATTATCAAAGCAGCTTTAAGCCTCATTGGAATTCTCTTGGTGCTTCTACTTCTATACGGTGGCTTCAGATGGATGACTGCTGCTGGTAATGAAGATCAAGTCACCGAAGCTAAGAATGTTATCAAAAACGCAGTAATAGGTATTGTAATTATCCTCATATCATACTCAATCACCACCTTTGTAATAAAAGAATTGAATAAAGCCACTGGTGGTGAAACTGGATCTATAGAAAGTGGAGCAACTGGAGCACTATAAAATTTAATTAAAGAACCATCGAGTAAATAATCGGTGGTTTTTTAATATCCTAACTTGACAATACAAGCATTCTATGCCAATATAAATCCAGCAACATGACACAAGGGGGAGTCTCAATGGGTTTAACAACCGTTCTTTTTCTGCTAATCGCTGCCCTTGTAGTGGCGGTAGCATGGATGCTTAGAATGCTTGCTCATTCAACCCAACACAATACAAAGCTTCAAGAACAGGCCAGCACACCATCTCAAAGCGCACTGTTGCGCTTCATGGAAATGGAGCTTGGTTCAACTATTCTGCTCAAAACATGGACTGAACATGCACAAGGGATCAAAAAGAGCATGTTCATGATCATCTTCCGTGGCGTAGAAGAGAAGATCAGCGACTTACCAGAAGGAACACTGATCGCACTAGCAAACGCAAGTTCAAACGGACTGTGGGTGTTTGACCCCAAAAGCGCAGAGCATCGACGTGGAATGCTTCACATGCTCAATGAGTGCTACGGAAAGAAGCTCGAAGCGCTCTTACGAAGACTGTTCACTGAAGACAGCAACATCCTTCGCGCGTTCCAAGACGCAGATGGAAAAGGACCTGAACACGTGCTCAACTTACTCATGATCAAACACATCATCGGCCCAGATGATATGGTCATGCTCAGATTCTGCGCCGAAACAATTGGTATTGAAGCTGTTGCCTCGTGCGTCTACTTGGCATTTAACAGCGGCTCAAAATCAAGCGGCACAGGAATCACAATCATGGAAGGTCATGCCATGAGCGCGATCATCCAGCATGTGAAGAACATGATCGAAAATAGTGCTGATGCTGTTCGATCACGCACCAACCACAGCACCTGTTCGCTCGGAGCGATTACACCAGACCAGCTTCGTGCTGCTGGTGTTCGCGCCTAAGTACAACCCACCACCAAAGACACACTTGAAATACAAGCTGCTACCTAATAACAGGTACGTCACAAGTGTGTCTTTTCTTTTTGTCTCACCCCTTGATTAATTTCTCAACTACGCTATACTATTCTCACAAAACCCGTAGCGTGGTGGCTATGGTGTAGTGGTAACACAGAGGCTTGTGGTGCCTTTATCACGGGTTCGATCCCCGTTAGCCACCCCGGTGCGGGTTTTTTTAATTGCAAAAATCTGTGCTACCATACCCATACTATGAAAAAATACTGGAAACCACTCCTACTCCTTATTGTGCTTTTAAGCGCTATCCTGCTATTTCGAATTGATCGCGCTGATGTCACCGGTGATAGCGCAACTTACTTATATAGATCGGTTGGCTATATTGATTATATGAGTAGCACGCTGCAAACCACACCACTACAATGGCTATCTGAAATACCATGGTGGGTGCGCATTGGATTTCACGATGCACCAGCACTATATTTTGGTTCACACCATCTTGTAATGCAAGTGTTTGGCGCGAGTCCAATTCCTGGTCGCATACTACACGCTCTACTTGGTGTGATTATAGGTGTGCTTCTATGGCTGTATACTCTTCGTCGCTCAAATCAAACAACTGCGTGGCTAGCCATAGCTGTATTTGTTGCACTTACACCACTTATCACCATACATCGATCCAATCTTCTTGAATCATTCATGATTATCTGGCTTGTGGCTGGACTGTTTAGTTTTTTCAGGGCTGTGCAAAGTGATACAAAAAAGTATTGGTATCTAACAGCACTATTCTTCGGTCTTGCGCTACTCACAAAATATACTGCGATATTTGTTATTGCCGGTCCAATGCTGTGGCTGCTTTTGCATCCTAAGAAATTCTTGAATAAACACGTAGTAGCTAGCATGGCACTACTTATTATTCTACTTCTACCAATTATCGTGTACAACGTAATGATGTACAAAACAATTGGTCACCCCGATTTGCAATTTTCATCATTTCTCAACTTTGACACTTCAGCAGAATGGCCTGTAATCCAAAGAACACTAAGTGACAAGACCGGCGGGAACTTTTTTGCTAGCATGTGGAAAATTCTCACCACCGCACATACACTAGTACTCCCCACAATTACAGCACTTCTTCTTACAATACTTGGATTTTTCATGTATTTCACATACAAAAAATCTACAGTGGTTCACAGCACTCTTCTATTCTCACTTGCACTTGCTATCATCGGAACAAAGTACACGGGGATTTCTTTCCGATTCTTAACACCAGCATTTGCAATGATGGCAATGATAACTGCAGTCACACTGATCGATATATATAAGTTAAAAATTAAATTCAAACGTGAACTTGTCGCATTACTAATAATTATCTGCGCCTCAGGATGGGTCATGACTGCGCAAACTAACTACGCCTACGCTCAACCGCAAGGCATTTGGGAAAACCCTGCACGAGAACAAAATAATGGCTACCAAGAACTTGATGCGCACTTTAGAAATTTTTACAAAAACAAATACCCAAACCGATCCCTTAACATATGGGGTTACCGAAACGAAAGCATTGCACTTGCACAAGAATTCATGCGTGTAGTTGATGGATCTGATGATAACGAAGATCCGTTTGACGGAATGCTTATCTATGACGGACGCATGTCTTGGTTCCAAAGACTATGGTATTACCAAAGATGGAATTTGTATAACGCATATACTCATGTCACCACATACGAATTCCAAAAACTCATCAATGAAAACCCAACCATATTTGACAGCTTCACTTCATACTCGTTTGTAATAGCCCATGAGCCAGACATCGGAGAAGTTGGTGAAGATGCTCCAGTTTATGAAGACTTGGCACAAAGCTTAGTTGAGCGCTTTACTGAACAAGGAGCAACAACAAAAACGATTTACACTCCAGACGGCCGCGCTGCATTTACCATTTATGGGGAAATGGCGAAATAATCAAAATGTAACGCACTCATGAGCACCTGTGTGCGTTACATCACGAAGAAAATAAGAGAAGATCACGGTATTTGCGAACTGTTTTGGCTTGGTCCGAGCGAAGCGAGGCAAAACAGCGAGCACATAGCGAAGCGATCCGCTGGAGAACGCGAGCGTGCCGTGATCTTCTTTTATTTTCGTAGCTGTACCCCCGGTAGGAATCGAACCTACATTCCAGGATTAGAAAACCTGTGTTCTATCCATTGAACTACGGGGGCTTTTTTTCGTTTGCATGGCTGTTTTCCAAATCATCCAACGTTCAAGAAGTAGAAAACCAAGCAAACTAGTCTGCGTCTTTGCCTTGTGCCAACCAAACAGAGAACCTGTAGCAAGTGCTGGCAATAGCAATAGACGAAGTACTATAGCACGATATTGCTTTGGCATCAATACCCTGCCAAAAAACGGCGCCGGATTATTCTTATCTAAAGCCAAATCATGCAAAGCACGCAACCGAAGCCACTGAGCACTTGAATCAACCATACTCCAATCAGGGAAAGGACCAGTGACCTTCTGATGATACACCGATACCTCAGGCGCGGCAACTATTTTGCCGTGTTGCCATGCTCGTAAGGCTAATTCCTTGTCCTCATATCGACTGAATGTTTCATCAAATCCGCCAACTTCTTTCAGTACAGACTTGCGATATGCAATGTTAGCAGTCATTGGCCACTTCCCATATGGATTCTCTACACGTCGCTCATCACGCGCGGGCATGTAATTCTCTGCCACATATACAACAGCACCACTTACACCAACAATCTCAGGATCGTCAAAATATCTAGCAAGACCTGCAAGCCAATTTTCAGAAACAACACAATCATCATCAGTAAAAGCGATAATGTCACCATGAGCCACACCAATGCCGGTGTTTCGCGCTACACTACGACCTGCATGCGGCTGACGAACCAATCGCACACCTTCAGGAATCTCCAAATCCACTTCTCCACCGTCATCAACTACAATAACTTCAAAACGCGGATAGTTCTGCTCTACAAGAGCGTCTACACAGCGCGCCAAGTCCTCCTTTCTATTGAACGTGGGCACGATAACGGAGATCATTTCTTTTTATTATGAAACTTCTTATGCACTTGACGCAATCCTTTGTCAGTAATGTGTGTGTATATTTGAGTAGTTGTAATAGAACTATGACCTAACATTTGCTGAACACTGCGAATATCCGCACCATTTCGCAATAAATCCGTTGCATATGAATGACGCAAAGTGTGAGGTGTCACCGTCTTTGTAATACCAGCCTGACTAGCCAACCGTTCAATTATTCGCTGTACTGATCGGTCAGTAAGTGGCCTGTCTTCACTAGAATTAGCACGTTTCTTGGCTTTTTGCGCGCGATCATGAGAAATGAAAATATATGGATTCATATCTTTACGCTCATCAAGGTAATTCTTCACCCATTCACGCGCCCCATCTGACAAAAAAACCACGCGAGACTTTCCACCCTTACCTTTTACTGTAAACTCCTCTAATTTAAGATTAATGTCGTCGATTTTTAACTTCACAAGCTCTGAAACACGTAATCCAGTGCTAAATAATAGCTCAATAATAGCTTTGTTGCGATAATGCGTTAGCGAAAGCTCATGCGGTTCCATAATTTGTCCATGATTATCCGAAAGTGGAGCAACAAGTAAGCGATCAAGCTCCTTTCCATCAAGAAATGACACATCGCGGTCTGGCATTTTAGCAAGTTCGATCTTTTCAGACGCCAAAGTCTTCACATCGCGCTTACTTAAATATTTCAAAAAACTTCGCAATGCGATAAGATGATAATTCTGCGTGTTCTTCTTAAGTGGCTCACCATGCACATCAACTAAGCGATTAAGCCACAACCGATATTTACGCACAAGCTCACCTGTAATTTCTTTTGGACTAACATCGCCGGCAAATTCCACAAAGCGATGCAAATAAAAATCATAGTTACGAATCGTCCGGCTGCTACGACCGCGCTCCACTTCACAATATTCCAAAAACTGACGAATGTATTCGCTGAGTTTTAACTTAGTTGATGACGATTTTCTTTTTGCCATATGTTAATTACATTGTACGACACATTGCAACACTGTTCAACATGTGATTGTGCACAAAATATGGTATAATTTTTGCATTGAAATGAAATTATTACTCATACTTTATGTCGATCAAAATCGCACAGCAATTATTTACACGACGCGCATCAGATCTCAAATCTATTGTGTTGTTTGCCGCCCTTGTAGGAGCGGTCATTTTATTCACTGCTAGTACTGCACTTGCTCAAACTGAAGAAACAACGGCTGACACAGCAGCAGAAGAAACTGTTGAAGTTGTAGAAGAAGAAAATGAAGATGCAACTCTTGATGAGCGTGTCACCACTGAGGATTTAGGTGCTGAAGAAGCTGTGATTTTGCCAGACAGTCCGCTGTTTGGATTCAAACGATTTGGCCGTAGTATTCGTGAGGCATTTACTTTTAATCCAGTAAAAAAAGCTGAACTGCGCTTGCAACATGCAAACCAAGAAATGTCTGAGGCACAGCAACTTTTGAATAGTGATGGAGCAGATGATGATGCTATCGCTGATGCAGCTGATGCAATGTCTCGAGCTACTGAAAGAATGGAAAAAATTCAAGACCAGGCTGAATCACTTCGCGAACGAAAAGACACTGATGGTGGTGCTGTAGGAACATTGGTTGAGCATGTTTTAGACAGTCAGATCAAACACCAAAAAGTACTTGATCACGTTGAGCAAAGAGTTTTAGAAAACGTTTCTGAAAAAACAGCTGAGCGAGCTTTTGAACATATTGCAAGTGCGCGCGAACGTTCAGCAACAACAGCAGGAGAAGTACTTGCTCGTGTTGAAGAAGATGCAGACCGAATTGCGGAGCGCATTAATACAGTATTACAAGAACAAAGAGGCAGTCAGTTCAAGGATTTTAAAAACGTTGAAATCCTTTTGCGTATTGAAGAGCGTGTTCCTGAAGTAGCGCGTGATGCTATTCGTAATGCACAACATAGTGCACTTGATAGATTTCATTCACGACTTGAAGATGGCGGACTTCGTGCTGAAGGTATTGCTGACAGATTCTTGAGCTACGCTGAGCACATTGATGGTGACCCAGGATTGTTATTCCAAGCATCTGACCAAATTAAATCACGACTGGATAATCCAGAACTTGCAGGAAAGTTTGAAGAAGCAAAAGATGTATTTGCTCGTCACTTCCAAGAGAGAATTGAGGAGAGTGAGCGATTTGAGGGTGAAGCATTTAAAGACCGTATGCGTGAGCGCATGTTCCGCCAGTTTGCTGGAAATGACATTGAACAGGTGCGTATCTTGGAAGATTTAGGTGACCGCATTCATGTGCAAGATGAAAAAATTAGTCTAAAGATTAAGCAGGAATTCAAGGCGCAAGAAGATGAGGCTGTAGGTAGATTCCGCGCAAAGTTTTCTGATGCTAATTCACAAAGTGTTGCTGATGAATTTGACCGACTGCGCAAACAAGTCTTTGATAATCCAAACCCAGACCCAGCATTGTTTAAAGCAATGGATGCACTTGAAGCAAAGCTAGGTCCTGAGCAGCGTGCATTTATCCAAGAGATGGAAGGGGAAGCACACGCTCAGTTTGCACGACGCGCACAAGAAGAAGGAGATGATTTCTTCCGTCACATTAGTACATCAATTCCTGAAGACATTGGCGTTTTCCAAAACTTACAAGACACATTCCGTGATCCTGGATTTGACTTCGGAGGATTTGGTCCGGACTTTGGCCCAGGAGGACCTGGAGGAGGATTTGATCTTCCACCGGCATTCTTTGATAGAGCAATTAATGTACAGACCGATGGATTGCGCGATCATTTGCGTGATATTGACAGTGCAGATGCATCTGATCATTTCTTAAGTCGGTTTGATGATGCACCAGACTTTATTGTTGATGAAATCAAACGTCGTCATGGTGACTTTGATGATTTGTTTGTGGAGAAACAGCGCTTTATTGAAGAAGAACGATTCCGTAAAATGGAATTTGAATCGCGCAACCGATCAGATGAAGGACGTTTGCGAATTGAACGTGAATTTAATGACCGTCTTGAAGCTGCTGATACAGATGAACAGCGTGACGCACTTGAACAAGAACGCCGCAATCGTGAAAGTGAACTTGACGAAGCCACAATTGGTGATCGGCGTGAAATGTTCAAACTGCGCATTAAATCTAATCCGTTTTGCGACGAGCAATGCCAAGAAGAAGAAACTCGCAGGTTTGAAACTCAATTAGATGATCATCGTGAAGAAATAAGTAATATCCGCGAATTTCACAATGACCAACGTGTTGAATTTGAACAGAGATTCCGTGATGAGCGCGGGTTTGAACGAGGAGAAGGCTTCCCTGGTCGACCGGACGAGTTCCCAGGACAAGGCGAGCCACCATTTGGACCTCCTCCAGGAGCAGATAATTTCCCATTCGACCGTCCAGATTTTGATAGACCAGACTTTGACCGTCCTTCATTTGATCCTGTGCTAGAACCAGATCACGACGATGGTGATGAAGACAAGTCACGCCTCAAGGAGGAAATCAAGATTCGCGTAGACGACGATGGGAGAGAACGCATTGAAATCAAAACTGACTTTCGTGATGCAGATGGAAACAGGTTTCGTGACGAATTCCGCAGTGAGGAACGTGAAGACAGTAGCGGCAGCGGCAACGGAGATAACTTTCGCAGGGAAGAAGAGCGTCGTATTGAATTCCGCGAAGACTTCCGACAGCCAGAACC
>CAZKMQ010000009.1:0-11783 GCA_964554065.1 uncultured Gammaproteobacteria bacterium
AGATCTTGAGCCGTGTGATCCAGGATTTATTGTTCAAGGTAATAATTACGGAATTTGGAAAAACGGCGATGCGAACTACGACGGGTATGTTGGGTTGTGTCCAGAGTCTGCTGACCAATGTACAGCTTTTGTTGACAGAAGTGATTTGACTGCAGCGCATCCTGAAGGTAAGTCATACTATTTCTTGGACAACGAAGCTATAGACACAGCTTCGTGTAATGGTGAAGTTAGCCAGCAGGAAGGTTGCGTGTTGTTTGATAATACTAATAATCCGTCTAAGACCTGGAGTGCATCTTTAACAAATGCAGTTAGTGAGCAAAGTAATGGTCAATCAGTAGCGCCGGAGAAGGAAGTTCCTTTGCCAGAGTTATTCGTGGCGCAGTATCCGCAAGGCGGTGCAGGTGAACCTGGTGGTTCAGTATGGTGCAGTGCAGAAGTTATTGGAAAAGATTGTAAAATTGACCCTACCCCATCAACATACACATGTCATGCACGAAAGTTCAAATGTATTGATAAGTTGAATAAGAACAGCGTTCTTGTAAATGTAACATCACCAATGGACTTTTCAAAGGTGGTGAATACTAAGGAAAGCCCAATTGAAGGACAAGCATCATTTATTGGTAGTGGTATTGAAAGTGTTGGGTCGTTTGTATTCCGTGATGAGTCTGATGGTCAATCAATACAAGAGCCATACCCTGGACCGTTTCATCCTGGGCCAAATGATTTTCAAGTTATGTGCAAGCCAAGTATTTATGAGGATGTGAAAGATTTTTGTCTTGATCAGTGGAAAGAATACGGTTTCAAGAATCATAAGCAAAACACTATCGGTGCAACCTATGCTCTATGTCAAGGATATCTTACAGCTGAAGCACAAGAGTTGGTTGGAATTGTAACCGGAAAGAATAATGCTTATACAACTACAGAACAAATAGCAGATGTGATACGCAGTGTGCAAGCTCAAGCAAGATTAGCATGTGGAAGTAATGATAGTAACGCTGTTATTAAGGTAAAGCGCGACAGGGCATGTACAGAGTGGTTAGCATGTAAAACATCCTTTACAGTGTGGGATCAGAAAAAGGGCGAGTCACGTGATGTGTGCATCGATGTTGGTAGTTGCCGCAAGTGGGATGGTACATCTACTGAAGGTAAGTGCGTAGAGTGGGTAAGTACTGATTTAGATGAAAGCGCATTTTTGAGTAAAGAAGTGTATACCAGTCGAGATACTGGTTGGTTTGGTGAAGATTATACTGGGTATTCTTTGTATAATCAGTTCCAAATTTCTAATTTGAAATCTGTAGTAACTAATCAGGCAAATAAGACAGTAAATATTGGTTATATTCATCCGAAGGAATCAAAGCATGATGAGTGTGAGTCAGCTGGTGATGGAAAGTTGTGTACATATGAGCAAGAATTACCTGGTGGAGCAAGCAAGGAGATGAATGGAGTGTGTTACAAAGAGAAGTGCTTTGTGGCTCCTAGCGCATTATTTAATCCTTCTACAAAACAACCCCACCTAACGGATAAAAGTTGTCGAGCATTTCCTGAGCAGGCAAGTCCGTTTCCGCCGTCGGTTGTGTTAAGTGGTGGCGGGTATAATTCATTTGGAGATCCGATAAGCAAGTCAGACTCTCATCGTAATGCAAACGTGTGTCAGAAAGTAGACGCGGATGAAACTTTGCAGCAGTGCCTTGGTTGTTCTTATCAGAAAGTTACTTACGGTCCATCAGGCACGTTTACTAAGTACTATGATTCCAATGCTACACTGCCAGGAGGTGTTTGTTATGGTGGATTTATTAATTCCAAGGCTAACATATCAAAAGATGGAAAGACATGTGACAGCACTGCAGGTTGTACTGATGAACGTGGACATATTGCAGAAACAGAGCGACTGCATGGTTCATGTCAAATTAAGAAAACAAAGCAAGATGTTATTGGTCTTGATGGGTATTGTTTAGAAAATGATTTACGTAATACCATTAACGGCTCAGAAAGTCAGTTCGCTTGTCAGACCTGGTATCCGGCAACATTATTTTCTGGTGGAGTTGATATATTTAATCAACATGTAGGGGCAGGGTATCAAGTCCCAACAAATGGTGGTGGGCGCTATATGTGTACTAAGGCGCGAGGTAATGCAAATCGCGTTGGTACAAGTGTAGCAGTAGACACTAGTCGAGATAGTAGTGGTTTTGGCCAGTTCTTGGATGATTTTGCTAAAAAGCGGAATAACCTGTGTCATGTTTTTGGCCAAGGAAATACTATTTATAACAAGGAAACTGGTCAGAATGTTTCTTGTGATTTAAGTTGGCACACTCTTTTCAACCGGCCTGTTGGATTAATTCCAGGGGAGCAAAAATGTTTTGAGAATGTTGGCGATGGTGGTGTCTCTGCAGCAGGTTCTTGTAATGGTATGTGGGAGCATGCGAAACAGTTTATTCCAAATGAAATAATGGCTACATATACACATCTTGATGCTCATGAGGATTATTATTTACAATCGCAAGGGTATAAATTGGTTGCAAATTCATTTTTTGCACAGTGTAATGATAATTGTTCTGTCAGGCGTATGGCAAGTATTTTGCCTAAAACACCGCATGAGGAGAATCCCAAGCAATATCCTGGATATAATAGGGTTGAAGGAAGTTATGTTCTTCATGCAAATAAAGACTTAAGAATTGAGGATGTTGAGCGTGCTGAAGTATATATTGTTCGTGGTATTGCAGGCCAGGGTGGAAAAGACAATCAATATAATTGGTATCCAGAAAGAAAGCCGATGACTATATTTAGCGACGGGACTTTTATAGGACCTGTTGAAGTAAAGGCTGATGGCGGTAAGCCGTGGGATTTGGCAAGTGGCCCGAATGAGCATTATATGAGTAAGACATTTGACAAAAACAATAGAACAACAATGCGCATGTATTGGCAAAATGATGGGTGGTTTGAAATGACAGAAAATGAAATTGAAAATAAAATGGGTACAAGGAATGACTATAATGCTACAGGAAAAAGTTTTTGTTATTCGAAATATTGGAATAGGTTGTTGGTTGATGTAGTTTTTGATAATAATGGTCAATTTGAATCAGTAGACTATCGTATATGTGATAGCGGAGGCGGGTCTGGGCAACTGCGCTTCGCTGTAATCTTTTACTTACGTGAGTATTGTACTGAAGTTGCACAAGTGTTTAATCAAGATGCCGTAGGTTCTTTGTCAGGCAGTACAAATATGGCTTGGACAGATCATGTCAAGGAAGACAGCAAGTTCATATTGAGTCCTAATAATGTAACAGATACTTATACTGCTTCGAATTTACTTTCTGCTGAACGGTCAAGACCGTCTTATTCTGTTGATCAACTAATAGCACCATATGGAATTTCAGAGTCACTCTTTGCGCCTGATAAAACAAAAGAAATTCCTTGGGTATTTGCTACAGGAGGAACAACAAGCGGTGCTAATGGAGTTACAGAATTCGTTAATTCTGGTTCTCCACTGTCATGTCCGCAAACCTCTCAGCATGTTGCGTTTAATCAAGAAGGATCCTTCACAATTTCTTTGGGTTCTCAAAATGAAAGTTGTGGAGTCGCAATGTGTATAGGTGGTAAAAATCACGGTGCTAGATGTAATGATATTAGTGACTGTGGAGATGAGCGCACATTTAGTTCTGGTACGGATCAGGTTATTGATAAAGGGGTATGTATGGGTGTGCCAATTCATCCTGATGATCAAGAGCCTGCTGATTCAGGCGATGCCTTTACCAGGCCGCTTACGTTCCAAGGGTTGCACGTTCCTAACTCAATTCACGGATCTAATGCCGAACTTACTGGTAGTCTTTTGGCAAACGTATTTGCTCGTGCATATGGTGCATGGGAGTGGGTAAGTGAATCAGGAAATGCTACGTATAAGGAAATTGGTTCAAGTCCAATTACCGACCCAGAGTTACCAAGAAAAATAATTAATGGTACTGAGCCTGGGCTGGCTAGTTTAAAGAGTTCTACTAGTTCAAGTTCTAAACAAACATATAATTCTCGCAGGTATGGAGATGAACTTCATCCACCGATTGTCTCGGGTGTTGATTGCAGTGGTGGAATTTGTGATAAGTCTACATACTCTAAACTAACAATTAATAGTAAAAATGAAGGGTTTATTATTGGTGGATCTGGAACACTTGCTGCCCGTGCTCGATTCTACGCTGAAGCAGGAACTAATCAAATGCCACTTCGCCGCATAGCAATAGATTGGGAGGGTAATGGTGAAGAGGTGGCGGACTTTAATGGCATGTACAAAAATCGTAAGCCTGCGTGTGAAGGTTCTAAGTTCGGAAGCAGTGAAGCTGCATGTGACTCAGGATTTTACCAATTTATCCATGTGTATAGTTTTAGTGATTGCTTGAATAATAATACTGACTTTGAATTGAGAACTGTTGGGGATGATAGTCAAGGTAAGATAGTATCCGGAGTGACTGGTCAGGTATTTGATCCGTATGCATATGGATTTGTTAATGGCGATCGTTATTGTGCGTTCCAGCCAAGTGTTCAAATAATGGATAATTGGGGTTGGTGTAATGGTAGTTGTGAAAGCTACTCTGTACCAAATTCTGTTGCTGGGGAGCCTAACCTTAACTTTAAGGGTTGTTGGGAGGATTTGAATTCCACGGATGATGATGATCCAAAATTATGTACCGCTAATGAAGGGGGATTCGATAATGCTTCAGACTCATTTAAGGGTTGGGTGATTATTAAAGAAAATATTGACTCTTAGCTAGAAATTGAAAAAGACCTTGATTCTTCCTGAATCAAGGTCTTTTTGTTGTTGAGCGAGAAGTGGTTACAGTCGAGTGTACCTTCCCATGACGTAGACTTCGCTGTCAAAGTCTCCCTTGTATACAGTGATCTCGAATTGCTCGTTGTTCTCGGTTACCGCGCCGCTGATATATCGCAACCCGTCCTCTTTGTGGGTGTAACTGCAGTCCAGCTTTGTGGGGTCAGATTGAGCACGACATCCGTCAGGAAAGCTCTTGCCGAATTTGCCGAACCAGTAGGTCTGAGTCCCGTATTGGTAGGCGATAGGCATCTCACTATCGTACTGCGCAAGATGGGTTGTACCATCCTGGAAGTACTCGTGCTTGTACATCCCGATTTCCACCGGAGCGTCAGGCTCTACGTAGTTGTAGGGCTTGAGTACGATAGTGTGGATGTATACTGGTTCCTCACCACTGACTGTGAAGGTTTCCTCCACGTTTTCGTGATCAGGACAGCTTACGTACACATCGTACTCTCCAGGCTCAGCACCCTCGAGAATTAGGGGAGATGTTGGTCCGAATGTGCCAATCTCCGGTGAGGTCACTGAGGCAATCGAAATCGTCACCTCGTACACCGGCTCCGTATCCAGGGTGCCGCTGATCAGCGACTCGACGTGCAGCTCGACAGTGACAGTTTTGTGTGATGGCGTGACGCCAGTCTCACTACCGGTCACTTGCTCGCTAGAACTCGGCTCTTCTCCACCGCACCCAGCAAGGCACAGTGCCACAGCCGCCAATGCAGCCATGGAGAAACTCAGAAAACGAAACTTCATTGAAGTCCTCCTTAGCCATGGCCGGCCATGTTCCTGGGGAATTCCCAGGGTAAAGCGCGGTCAAACACTGGATAAGCATGCGTTATGCGTGATTCTCCAGAATTTTGGCCGAACTTTACTACACAATCTTCCACTTTTACCGTACGCCTATTTTGAGAGTTTGTCAAGTGAAAATGTGTAAAAACTGTAGAAAACCTGCGATGCAAAAATCTCCAAAAATCGTTAAAAACAGCTAAAAATACGATTTATACCCTAAATTTACTTGACAAAACCACAAATATTTGCTAACATTAAATGCTTTGCACGCCATGTGCAAGCAAAACACAAGGAGAGGAAGATGATCAAGAAAAATAATTGGTCGGGATTCTCGTGGAACTTTGTAATCGTGACACTGCTCTCGCTGATTTGCTACGTTGTAGCAGGAGTCTGGTACAAAGGGTTGAGCTCCCCATGGTTCTACTCATCCATCCTTTTGGAGCTTGTTTTGCTGCTTGGGTGGGTCTTCTGGGCTGGTTCTTTCTGGAGTAAGGATGTTCATCACGGACTGCTGCTCAAAGAAGGTAAGCCGCATGGCAGTGAGCTTTTGCGTGGTGGAAGAAGCTGGTATCCACCATTTCTCTACGGACTTGTGTCGATTCCGTTTGAACTGGCCAGTCACGAGCAAATCGGTACGATTCAGGTGTCTAAGGACACGCCAACTGGAGTTCGGACCGGCAAATTGACTGGTAATTTCAAGCTGCAGGTGCTAGGTCGTGAGAACGCTGATCATGGTACTGTCAAACTGGTTTTCGAGACCATTGATAAGTACAATTGGATTCACAATGTTAAGTTGCGGATCCTCAACATGATTACGATCGGGGTTGAGAACCTGACGTGGGCTCAGCTTCTTGATGAGAATGCGCGTGATCAGGCTGCTGTGCAGGCCAAAAGACAGGTCAATCAGTACTTGGCGCAGTTCGGCATGGAGGTGTATTCAATCGAGCTGGATGCTTTTGCGCCTGACAATCTTGGTCAACAGGGATTGGCGCTTGGTTCACCCCAAGCGCCAGCAGCACCCAGCAGCGCCAATGTTCAATACCCTAACCAGGTGCTTCAGATGGAGCCTGAGACACTTAGCAAGTTCATCGAAGCTGCTCTTGGGCCAGGTGCAACTGCTCAGGAGAGGATGACGCTGATGAAGGACATGCTTGAAAACGGTCGTCCTAACATCATCGTTCAGGGCGGCAAAAGGGGCAACAAGAAGAAAGGTTCTTAACTTTAGTAGGGCCTCAACAAACAAGAAGATCTGATCTGCTGATTAGGTCTTCTTTGTTAACAAAAATTTCATCTTTCCACACCACAAAATTCGCCACTTTATGGTATACTGTGCTTACAAAACTATGCATAGTATTTTAAGAAGGAGTGTGCGAAATCGGCCAGCGCTTGCTGTCTTGGTTTTTGTGTTTGCATTTGTCGCACTGTTTTCAAGAGTGAGTGTTGCCTATGCGTATGATTTGCAAAGTGAACAAAGTAATGTCATAAAAATAGCTCAGGTAGATGCAGTAACAAGTGCTAATTTGCAAGCTGCTTCTGGGCGCAAACTAGGAAATTTCTTGACTGGTCTTTTAGGTAAAGGAAAGTCTCTTTTAACAGGTAAAACAGCTAAAGCTGCCGCAGCGGCAGCAGGGGTAAGCTTGCTCACAAGTGCGGCCGGTGCTGTTTCAGGTCTTGCAATGAACATGTATGTTGTTGTCTGGGGAGTAGAGGCGATTTCAGCTGCGGTACAGAAAATGGTGGGCAATCTTGTTCTTTGGTCGTTTAGTACATTTATAATTGTTGTTGGGTATAATGATTTTCTTGATAATGCTTTTGTTAATTCTGGATGGACAGTAGTGCTTAATACAACTAACTTGTTTTTGGTATTGATATTGTTAGTTATTGCATTTGCAACAGTATTTCGAATTCAGACATATCAGTACCAGAAATTGCTGCCAAAGTTTGTGTTGGCGGTTTTTTTGGTTAATTTTAGTAGAACAATTGTTGGTTTTGCAATAGATATTGCTCAAAATGTAATGTTACTTTTTGCAACCGCAATGTCTGGGAGTGCGTCTGGGAACTTTATTAAACTGTTGAAAGTTGATGAGTGGTTACAGGTTGCTCCTCTTTTGTCCGGAGCTCTTACTGAAGGTTTGAAGGAAGGTGCTGGGAATTTTCTTACTTTTCTGGCGCCTACTGGCTTAATCGAAAGATGGATAACTGCAATGTTTACAATTAGTATTTCTGTGTTTGTTTTGGGTATAGCGCTCACACTTCTGTTCACTGTGGTGTTCCGAATAATTATCATTTGGATGCTGATAATACTTTCTCCAGTTGCATTTATGTTGTCTATTTTGCCGGCAACACAAAAATACTTTAGTCAATGGCTGGACATGTTAGTTAAGCAATTGACAGTTGGTCCTCTACTGGTGTTCTTTGTGTGGCTTGCACTTTTTGCTGTACAACAAGATAGTTCAGTCTTTAGCTTGCTTGATCAGCCTTCGATAGATAAATATTTGACTTCGTTAGGTGGTACAAAAGATGCGGCGCTTGGAAAGATATATACTGATACTAACCTGGCTTCAAATACTGGAACAGCAGTGGCAGGTACCGCTGTTTCAACATGGAAAAATTTGGCCAACTTCTTTGTGGCAGCACTTGTGCTTGTTGCTGGAATCAAGTTCTCTGCTCAGATGAGTGGTGGATTTGGAGCTGCAGCCGCTGGTAAAGTGGTTGGTGGAGTTAATGCTGGTATAGGAAAGGCTAAGGGGTTTGTGAGTAAGGTTGGTAGCAAGGCACAAAAGTTTGGCTCAGATGCTGGAAAGTATGCTGGAAAAAGTCTTTCAACTAGAGTTGCTGGTATGAACAAGTCTGGACAGAATTGGAAACAGCTTGGCCAGGCTAGGTCAGAAGCTAACAAAGAAGCACTAGGAGATTTGCCACTTATTGGAGATGTATTCAAGGGTGATGATAGGTTAAAGCAAGAGAAAAAAGACGCATTAAATACTTACAAGCTTGGTAAGGCTGGGTTAAGTGATCCTGCAGCTGGTGGAAGAAAGGCTGCTGCTGCTTTGGTGAAAGATAAGCAAAAGGATTATGAAAATTATTCAAAAGAAGAGCTCGATACTATGCTTGATACTAGGGGGGCAGCACCTTCTACAATTGCGCCAGGTGCTAAGGCAGATGACATTGAGAAGTATGTTGATTATAGGGCTTTGGAAGAGCAGTGGAAATCGAAAGTACGCGCAGATGCAGACAAAAAGGCAGACGCTGATGTTACTATAAATGCTCACGATTCAGGAAGACGTGGCAGAACTTTCAAAAACGACTTTGCAGACACAGCTAATCGTGGTTCAGGTACGCCTAATCCTGCTGGCCCGCCAACTGGCGCAGCAGCAGGTCCAACAGGTAGTGGTGGTGGCAGCTCGAGTGCTCCGCCAACTGGCGCAGCAGCAGGTCCTAGTTCTGCTGCAGCTCCAGCAGCAGCAGGAGCTGCAGGTGGTAGCTCGCGTTACCGTCGTGGAACAAATCTTGGTGCACGAGCTGCGCGTGGTCGTGGCAAAGCTCCTACACCAGATAGTGCATCTTCAGCTGCGGCAACTGATCGCGCAACAAAGCAGGTTTCTGATGATCTAACAAGTGCAATTTCAGGCGCATCAGGTGGTGGAGCAAGTCCAGAAGCGATTGCAAGTGCAGTAGCAGGAGCAATTGGTGGTAAAACAGGGTCAACAGATATTGGTGCTGCGCTTAAGGATCCAGCATTAGCAAAGATGATTGGTACATCAATGACACCAGCAATTGTCAAACAGTTGCGTAGTGCTGTTGATAAGTCAATCAGTAGCAAGGATATTACTGGCAAAAAGGGTGCGCCACGATCTGAGGAGAAGCCAGGTGCACGAGAAGCAGCAATTGAAGCTAAGCTTAAGCCAATTATGAAGGCGATTAATGATAAGAATCCTAAGGTGATTCAGAAAGTAATGGCTGATGCACCGACAATGCCTGATAAAGCAGACCAAGATTTCTTTGGCAATCTTAATAAGCTTGTATAATTATGGCTACACAATTTGATCAATTCAGAGATCTTCCAACTGTAATCCAGAATTATTTGCGTTCAGAAAAAGTCGGTGAGGTGAATAAGTCTATTTTTGATAATCATAAGATTACTGACCAGTCCCGCTCAGTTCTTGATGCTATTGTTAGTATTTTTCTAGGTCAAACTCAAGTAAAGACTCTTCCAGAAAATCTCCAAGAAGCGATTGGCAAGGATGCAAAGTCATTGGCTGCTGAAATTGGTGCGCGGATTTTGCGTCCGGCAGCATCTTATCTTGGCCCTGTTGACCCTCATGTTCAGACTTGGGACGCTCAAGCACTTAATAAAGAGTACTCGCCACATGTTGCGCCGCTGAATTTACCAACATACACCAGAGCTGATCTTGATAAAAAGTATAAGGCTATGAAGCCAGAAGCCGTGACCAATACTCAGGCCGTCACGCGTTTTAATGCAATGATTGATGAGATGTTGACTAATGGTAGGTCGCGCTTTGATGAAGAGAAATACACTGACTTGCTCACACGAGACATTGCAATTGGTGGTGTGCAGTTGGCGCCTGATGATGCTGGTGAGATAATTGAGTTTATAAAAAACGACTATCTTGCAAGTAACAGCCCAGAAGCTGCAGCAGCGATTGCTACAACAGCAACTTCAGCAAGTAATACTAAGCCTAATGCAAAGGCTAAGCCATCATCGGCACCAAAATCAAAGAAGAAAAAGCAATCAGTTGAAGATATTAATAAGGAAATCAAGGCAACAGCTAAGACTATGCGCACAAAGCTTGGTGCTACTGCAGGTGCACATGAGCCAAGTGTTGTAGAAGCAGTAGATGAGTTGATCGAAAAGATTGCTAAAGGTGTTCCTGGTTCTAATCCAGAAGGTTTGCGTTCTGTTCTTGAGTCGAGAGTTAAGAATGTTCGCGATACACGCGCAACCACTGAAGCGTTGATCCGTTCAGGGCTGGCAGCTGATGTTGCTATGCAAGTGATTACGATTGTAGAACAGCACATGCAAAGCAGCTTGCCATCAGCAAAAAAAGCACCAGCAAAAAAACAAAAAACTTCCAAGCCAAAAAAGAAGAAGAAAACTGACGATACTTTCACCAAAGTTGTTGGTCGCAAGCAGATAGGTGCAACACATGAGGATAATATTCGCACAAGTAAGATTAAAAAAGCTGAACCATCGGTAGTATCTGAGCCTAAGCCAGAAAAGCCAGAGCCGACGCATGTTAAAGTGCCCTCACTTGCACAAAAGCCCAAGGTAAAAGATGTGAAAAAAGCAACAGCACTTACTGGCCCAGTTCAGGAAATAGCGAATTTGCGCATGATTGATTTTCGCAGAAGCTCACCTGATGCTTCTGTACGCATGGATAAGATTATTTCTACAGCAGATCGTATTGGTGAAGAATCGTATGTGGAAAAGATTCAAGCAATCTTTGCTTGGCGTCGCAGCGAGCCGTATGTTATGTATGAGAACATGTTGATTGAAGCGCTTAAGAATAAGGTTTCGCTAAAGCAGCTGATTAGTGATCGTACTAAGTCACGAAAGCCAGTTCTTGAGCAAGAAGAACTTGATGCGATTTTGGATGGGAATAATACTCTTGACGATTGGTAATATGCCACAGCAATTTGTTGTACCACAATTTATTGATGAGGAAGCTAAGATTATTGGTTCGATCACTGGTCGCCAGTTCATTATTATGATGGTGGCAGTTTTTGTAGCATTCATTATATATAAACTTGCTGATTTTGCGCTGATGCTTACTATTAATATTCCGTTGATTTTGTTTGCGATTATACTGTCCTTTGTAAAAATCCGTGGACAAAAGTTCCATTTCTTTTTGTTAAATTTTATCTCAACACAACGAAAGAAAAAAGTTAGGGCCTGGATGAAAACCACAGAAACCCTTACAATGAAAGTAGAGGCTCCAGAGGATAAGAAAAAGAATAAGCAAGAGCCGGTGCCACAAAAGAAGCCCGCAACAAAAAGTCGATTAACCGAACTTTCACTGGTCGTTAATACCGGTGGTTTATATCATCCTGATGAAGAATAAGAACACAATGCAATCAAAGAAGCTTGCAAAGAAAACTGTGCGTGCAAGTACACAGAAGTATCTTGATATTGCAGAAATTAAATCAGGAACCGTAGTTA
>CAZKMQ010000009.1:11793-20861 GCA_964554065.1 uncultured Gammaproteobacteria bacterium
CGTGCTATTGGTGGGTAGTATTAATTTTGCTTTGAAGTCTGAGGATGAGCAGAATGCGTTAATTAGCTCATATGTTTCTTTCTTAAATGCTCTTGAGTATCCATTGCAAGTAGTGATTCAGTCCCGCAAAATGAATATTGAAGGATATATGAATCGGTTGTCTGAAAAGGAAAAAACACAAGAGAATGAATTGCTGCGCATGCAAATTGCTGATTACCGTTCATTTGTGGGTGAGCTAGTTGATTTGGGTGAAATTATGAGTAAGAGATTCTTTGTTGTGGTGCCGTTTGATCCACTTTCAAATAAGCGCAAAGGGTTCTTTCAGCGACTCAAAGAAGTATTGACTCCAGTGAGCACTTTAGCACTTAAAGAAGAGAGATTTCAAAAGCGTAAGGCAGATCTTGATATGCGTGTTCGGCAGGTGCAATCTGGGCTAGGAAGTATGAGTTTGGAGATTGCAAGGCTAGATACTCAAGGACTGATTGAGCTATATTACAACATTTATAATCCAGATACGTTCATGTCTGAGAAGATTGTTCAGACCCGTAAGCTGCGAGTTGAACAATAAGCGTATGGCATTTAAACCAATTACACAAAAAGGACCAAAGCAGCAGACGCTTGTCCAAAAAGAACAAAAGACCCAGCGAGTTAAAGGAAAAAAGACCAAAAAAGAACTTGAGGCATTAGAAGAAGAGAAGGTCTTTAGAACCGGTGTGGTCAATATTAGTGATTTGATTGCGCCGGCTGCAATGAAAGTAGATTCTTCGTATGTTTTGCTTGGGGATACTTATGTGAGAACGATTTTTGTGGTGACATATCCACGTTATATTAGTGTTGGTTGGTTTGCGCCGGTGATTAATTTTAGCAACACACTTGATGTATCCATGTTCTTTTATCCTGTGGCTACACCAACAGTTTTGAAGCAGCTTAAGAGTCAGTCTGGTGTTATGGAGGCGCAGATTTTATCTGATGCAGAAAAAGGTGCGCCACGTGATCCAATTCGTGAAACTGCGCTGCGTGATATTGAACAACTGCGTGATGCATTGACGCAGGGGATTGAGAAGTTTTTCCAGTTCGCGTTGTACGTGACTGTGTATGCTAAGGATAAAGAAGAGCTTGATAAAATTTCACAAGATATTGAAGGCGTATTTGGCAGCAAGTTGATTTATAGTAAGCGTGTATTCTACCAAGCTGAGCAAGGTTTTAACTCAACCATTCCACTTGGCAATGATGAGCTTATGGTGACGTTTAACTTGAATAGCTCCCCAATTGCTGCATCATTCCCATTTATTTCGTCTGAGTTAACATCTGATGATGGGATTTTGTTCGGGATAAATCGTCATAATAACAGTTTGATTCTATTTGATCGCTTCTCATTGCAAAATGCGAACTCTGTGGTGTTTGCAACATCTGGTGCTGGAAAGTCTTATGCAGTTAAGCTTGAGATTTTGCGTAGCTTGATGATGGGAACCGATGTGATTATTATTGACCCGGAAATGGAGTACAAGCATTTGTCTGAAGCAGTTGGAGGAACCTATATTAATATCTCTTTGGCATCTGATTCTAAGGTTAATCCTTTTGATTTGCCGCGGCCAGTTGGTGGAGAGGTTGATATGGAGGATATTATTCGTAGTGCTGTTATTACTGTGAAGGGACTCATGCGTATTATGTTCGGTAAGATGAGTACTGAGGAGGATTCACTGCTTGATAATGCACTTTTGGAAACATATGCTAAGAAGGATATTACACCAGATGCAGATATTGAAACTGTTGAGCCTCCTATCATGCAGGACCTAGCAGACATTTTAAGTGGTATGGAAGGCACAGAGAATTTGCTTATTAAGTTGCAAAAATTTACCGAGGGTACTTTCTCAGGGTTGTTTAATTCGCCAACTAACGTGGACATTAATAATAACTTGGTGATATTTAGTGTGCGAGACCTTGAAGACGAGTTGCGACCAATGGGAATTTATTCTATTGTGAATTATATTTGGAATGTGGTGAGGTCCAAGATTAAGAAACGTATTCTTGCTATTGATGAGGCCTGGTGGTTGATGCAACACGATGAGTCTGCAAAGTTCATATTCGCACTTGCCAAACGTGCGCGTAAGTATTATCTTGGAGTTACGACCATTACGCAGGATGTGAACGACTTTCTCAGCTCAGTGTATGGTCAGGCCATTGTAACCAACTCTTCTTTGCAGCTATTGCTTAAGCAGTCGCCAGCATCAGTTGATTTGGTTCAAAAAACTTTCCTTTTGACTGAAGGAGAGAAGTTCTTATTGCTTGAGTCAGCAGTCGGGGAAGGTATTTTCTTCGCTGGAAAGCGTCATGCAGCAATTAAGATCGTGGCCAGTTATACTGAAGATCAAATTATTACGACCGACCCAGCGCAAATGCTTGAGATCGATGAATCTCGCAAGGAGCTCGAAGCTGCGCAAGAAGCTGGGGAAGCGTAATTGTAAAAACAAAATTCTATGCGAAATAAAATTATTATCGGGGTTGTAGTGCTGCTCCTTATTGTTGGTGTTTGGTACGGCATGACTCGTAATGAAGAAAACAACGATGTTGTCATTGACACAACAACAACTGAAGAGCCAATACAGTCTTTAGGTCCAATAACTATTGAATCAGATACTACGCCTGAGGAGTTGGCTGAACAAGTTGATGCTGTAAACACTACTGGTCCGTCAGTTGTAGAACAAGATTCAGAATCTGAACTGCAGGTTAGTTTAGGTAAGTTTGCTAGTTCATTTGTGGAGCGCTTGGGCAGTTATTCTTCAGACGCCAATTATTCAAACTTGCGTGAACTATTTCCGCTTATGGCAAGTGATTATCGTGTGGCTATGAAGAAAGTAGCAAGTGGCGGTGAACCAGAGAACCAGAATTTTTCTATTACAACAAAGGCATTGTCTGCTAAACCTCTTGAAGGGAATGTTTATGAGGTTACCACACAGAAGGAGAAGCTAGACTATGATGTTCCCACAACTATTTATCAGAAGGCAACAGTATCGCTTACACAAGAAGGCGAGGACTGGTTAGTTTCAGGTGTAAGTTGGGGAGAGGAAAACGTGCTCTAGATGAGCATGGTCAAACAATGTATTCGTGAGCTAAATGCGCTCGCCTTAGCTTCGGTATTTCCATTATTTTGTGTGGGGTGCAAGCGCGAAGGAAAAGCGCTATGTGACGCGTGTTTGTTTGGTTTGGGTGTGTCGCCGCAGTATTATTGCCCTATTTGTTTTTCTAGTCGTAGTGATTGGGGAAAGTGTGTTGCATGTCATTCCAGTGCACTTGATGGATTATTTGCCATGGCCGCTCACGGTGATCCGTTGGTGCAGCGAGCATTGTATCAGTTAAAGTATGGGTTTGTAGAATCTATTGCTGTGGCATTTGGTAAGCTAGTTGGCAGGGGATTACTAGCTGCAGATACTGTTTCAAGATCACTTGTGCCAGTTCCTATGCATGAGAAGCGATTGCGAGTTCGTGATTTTAATCAAGCGGAGTTGATATGTGATGGGGTTGGGAAAGGGTTTGAAATACGACCTATTATAGTGCGCACACGCCATACTAAAGAACAGGCAAAATGTGATCGGGAAGAAAGGTTCGCAAATGTAAATGGTGCATTTTCTGTGATTGGCGAAGTTCCTCATACCGCGATTTTGATCGATGATGTAGCCACAACTGGTGCAACATTGCAGCAATGCGCTTTGGCACTTAAATCTGCTGGCACTAAGCATGTGTATGCTGCAGTATTTGCTCATGGACGATTGACATTGCCGAGTGAATAGAGTACACTAATGACGTTCCATCTGGAGAGGTGGCTGAGTGGTTGAAAGCGGCAGATTGCTAATCTGTTATACGGTTTTATGCCGTATCGGGGGTTCGAATCCCCCCCTCTCCGCCAGAGGAGCGTGTACAATTCAATTCAAAACGGAGAGGTGGCAGAGCGGTTGAATGCACTGGTCTTGAAAACCAGCAAGGCTAATACCCTTCGAGGGTTCGAATCCCTCCCTCTCCGCACATACAAAAGCGAGCACCAGTCGGTGCTCGCTTTTGTATTTATGGAATGGCGGATGAGAACCCGTAGGGTGCGGCAGCTGACTAAACCGAGTGAAGTAGAAATTTATTTATACTTCCGAGGTGCAGGAAGATGTCCTGCGAAGCAGAATCCCTCCCTCTCCGCAAATAAAAAACAGCACCAAATTGTTGGTGCTGTTTTTTGCTACTAAATTTACTTTGCAATCTTCCATCCTTGCCACGCAAGGTACAGAGCAATAACTGCAACAACTGCGCTTAGCCAGACTGGTACAAGCCAGTCGCTAATAACTAAGTCCCAACCCAGGATGACTCGCAGTGCGTGGAGTAGTCCAGCAAAGGTGAGTAGTAGTGCTGCCCATTTTGCAAAATGTTTTGGCTTCATAGTAATGAAATCCATTAATGTATTATGGATATAGTATACCACAGATTTTCTTGAATGATGGGGTTTTTGTGCTATAGTATTACTACTATGAGAGAACGAAGATCATCAATTGAACACGTCATGGGTAATGTCCCGGAGGAGGAGAAGGAGCAAATGCTTGATCAGTATGAGCAGAATTTTGATAATCAAGTGGGTGCGCGTTTGGAACAGAAAGAACGTAAGAAGACTCCAGAAGAAATGAGAGATGTTCAGTATGCAAACGAACAAACCAATGAATTACTTGCTGCTTTTGGTATCGAGCCAATGGATATTCCAGCAGAGAATATTCATATAGTTGCGCGAGATGATTGGCGTGCGTCTGGTGCAAATCAGGAGGCTTACTATTATCAAAAAGATCAAGGTGTGGCTATACAGGAACAAATTGCCCGTGTAGTGACGCTTAAGCGCATGTTCCATGAAATGCTACACATGAAGTCGCATAATGCGAGACAAATGACAGCAGGTAAACAGAATCGTGAAGAAGGTTACCGTGTTGGACTTGCATTGACTGTGCGCCAAGGTGACAAGAGGTATTTTTCTTTTTTAAATGAAGCTATGGTTGAGGAGTTAACTAAGCGCTTTATTGAAGCAATGGAGCCAGGAACAGATTATTCTGAAGACATGCAACAGACTGATGAAATAATGAGTGCGTATCCAAGTGTGTTACAAGCTGATGGAACAGAGCTCTATGATGAAGATACATATTTTGTTCGTGCTGATCGTGCTTGGTTTGGTAAGGGGAAGGTTAAGAAAATTCATGCAGAAAAATTTTCATATTCTGCTGAACGAAAAATGATGCGTACACTCATGGAAAAATTACACGAGAAGAATGAAGATATATACGGTTCTGTTGAAGATGTGTTTGATGAATTTGCACAAGCCTTGCTTAATGGTGATTTGCGTACAATTATGCGCGATATTGAAGCTACATTTGGAAAGGGCACAGTAAAGGCTATTGGTGAACTTGAAGTATGGCCGCCAGAGCGCTGGAATGCATTGTCGCGAGATCAAAAGCTAAATGAATTGGGGTATCAGAAAAAATTACAAAGGGTAAATAAAATAATTGGTAAAGCGGAGAAGGAGAAAGCATTACAAAAGCTGGCTGATTGGGTAGATGAAGAAGACAGGAAAAGACAAAATGGTCTTGAGCAATTTATAGAAAGCCTGTAATCTAATCGGTTTTTTTGTTATACTATAGCCATGACAGATATTGAACAACAATTGAACCAAGATGTAATTGTCGGATGGCAATTTCCTGAATTTGAAAAGCACAGTCGCACGCGTGTGTGGTATATTGTTCTAGGAGTTGCACTGTTGTTTATACTTGGTTATGCTGTTTGGACGCAGGATTATCTTGTTGCATTGTTAAGCATACTTGTTGCACTGGTAATGCTTGTTAATGATATACGTGAACCACACGATTTATTCTTTGGAGTGACTGAAAGCGGCGTTATTATTGGAAACAAGCAAATACCTCATGGTGAAATTGAAAGGTTTTGGTTTGCTTCTAATAAGGATGGTGATGTTACGCTGTTTTTGGATTTTAATAATATGGCTCGACCACGCATTACTATTCCTACTGATAAGGATCAACTTGAAGATTTGGCAGAGATACTTTCTATATTTGTAGAATACGATGGTGAGGCAGCGCGAATGCCACTTACTGAAACAATGGGGCGGTGGCTTAAGATGTAGATTTTTTTAAAAAGATAGGCCGTCAGGTATTTCCTGACGGCCTTTTGATTTTGGCAGCTTATTGCTTTCTTGAAAAGTAGTGAATCCAGCATTCTCCTGCAAAAAATGGTGGCTCTTCGCATTTGAACTGAATGCATGTTCTAGGATCCATTTTCCTTTGATCAAACTGATCATTAACAACTTGAAGCTGCACTGGTTTGGCGGGAACCATTTCATACCTCCTTGTGTTGACCGTAGCAAATTGACAGAAAACCGTCAATCTCATATACTAATTCCGCATAAGTAATTCGCTCTCGTCGTTCAACGGATAGGACACCGGCTTGCGGAGCCGGCAATGCAGGTTCGATTCCTGCCGAGAGCACAATACCAAAACATCTCATGAGTTCCTGTGTCTAGCAGAGCGTGATACAATACCCGCACTATGGATATTCATCTCTCAACACCTCTTACTGAGCTCAAAACCGTTGGCAAAACTCTAGCCAAGCGGCTTAGTATACTTGGGTTGGAAACTGTAGAAGATATGTTGTGGCATGTTCCTTTTCGGTACGATGATTACACTTCAGTAACACCAATTAATAATTTACAGGCAGGTGCAGTTACTACTGTACGCGGACGTGTGGCTATGATTCAGAGTCGTCGTGGTTGGAAGTCTCGTCGAAGTATTACCGAGGCGCTGCTTGAAGATGAATCTGGAAGTGTTCGACTGATTTGGTTTAATCAGCCGTACATTGCAAAGTCAATTGTTCAGGGCGAGCAGCTCGCCATTGCTGGTACGGTTAAAGAGGATAAGATAGGATTGCAGTTTGTAGCACCGCAGTATGAGAAAATTGCATCGGGCCAATCAACTCATACTGGCCGCCTTGTTCCGGTGTATTCAACAACAGCAGGAATAACGCCAAAGCATATTAGATTTCTAGTGAAGCAATCTCTTGCTGCTGTTGATCAGGTTAATGACTGGATGGGCAAGCCGATGAGTAGTACATACAAAGTCATGAGTTTGCCTGATGCACTTCGTGCTATTCATTTTCCGCATGATGCTAAGCAGCTTGCTCGTGCTAAGCAGCGTATTGGACTTGAAGAGTTGCTCCCAATACAGTTTTCCGTATTGTATACAAAAGGTATACAAAGGAATTTAAGGTCACTTTCACTTGAGTTTGATGAAAAAAGGATTAAGGAGTTCGTGGATACATTGCCATTTGTTCTAACACCAGACCAAAAGAAAACTACGTGGAAAATTATCACAGAATTACAATCACCAACACCAATGCGCCGGCTTGTGCAAGGTGATGTTGGTTCTGGTAAAACAGTAGTAGCGGCAATTGCGTGTTGGCTTGCCATACTCAATGAGAGACGTATATTATTTATGGCTCCAACTGATGTGCTCGCGCATCAGCACATGAAAACATTTATTAAGTTGTTCAAAAATTTCCCAGTAAAGATCGCTTTGCTCACTGGTTCGGCACGTATTAGTTATACTTGTTGTAAAGGAAGGGTTGTCGAGCAAAAGCTTAGCAAGGCAAAAATTAAATCAGCGATCTCTGATGGTGTTTTTGATATTGTTATTGGTACTCATGCGTTAATTCAGGAAGATATTGTAGTACCAAATATTGCATTAGTTATTGTAGATGAACAACATCGTTTTGGCGTGTCACAGCGGCAGAAGTTACTCTCCAGAACCCAGGATGATCTAGTACCTCACTTTCTATCGCTTAGCGCCACACCAATTCCTCGCACCTTTGCACTTATGTTGTACGGAGATTTAGATATTTCAGTTATAAAAACAATGCCACTAGGTAGAAAGCCAATCATTACCAAGTTGATTTCTCCAAAAAGCCGAGTAAAGACATATGAATTTATAAAACAGCATCTAGATAAAGGTCAGCAAGTCTACGTTGTCTGCCCTCTTATTGATGAGTCAGATACTCTTGGTGTGAAGTCGGTAAAGCAGGAGTTTGAGAAACTAAACACTATGGTTTTTAGGGATGAAAACATGGCAATACTCCATGGCAAGCTTAAGCCTAAAGAAAAGCAGGAAACTATGAAGGCTTTTTCAGACGGTGAAATACAGGTTTTAGTCGCAACCTCAGTTATTGAAGTGGGTGTTGATGTGCCTAATGCAACGATTATGCTTATTGAAGGTGCGCAGCGATTTGGATTAGCACAGCTTCATCAATTTCGTGGGCGTGTAGGTAGGGGAGATCAGCAGTCATATTGTTTTGTATCTGCAGATAGTGCTGCTCCAAATGCGTATAAACGTTTGCAATTTTTTTCAAAAACAACAGATGGATTTGATTTGGCTGAACAGGATTTGAAAACGCGTGGCCCAGGTGATGTTTATGGTAAGGATCAATCTGGGTTTGCTCACATGCGCATAGCATCGCTCAGTGATGTGGGGCTTATGCATATGGTACAGCAGGTTGCTCAGGATCTACTAGCACTTGGTGCGGATATGCTCGTTCTTAATGACATGCATTACGGCGCGCGAATTTCAACTGTGCATCTTGAGTAGTTTGACAAATTATCCGAACTTGTGTAGTATATACATCAGTTTCTACTAACCCGAGCACTACCATAAGTGCTCACAGCACAGATAGAGTAGGAGGGGGAATTGGCAAAACCATCATGTAATCAAAAACGCCAAGAAGCGCAGTGTAGGCACAAGATCGATCGGATTAACTGTCCGGAATGTGTTCACTGTGTTCATGGCATGGCACAGAAAACGTGCAATCCGTGCATGCAGCTGGGAAGTGATCAGCAGCGTAAGAACATGATCGCTCGCATTCAGCCGAAGCACAAGCCCAGCGGTGTTAACATCCGCAAAGAGTTGCGTCAGCAGTACGCGCCGTGGGCTCATGGGGGGTACGGCCACAGTCGTGCAATTTAGAGAACGCCAATTCTAAAAAAACAAAGGGCC